>DNUB01000096.1:9022-11832 GCA_003508605.1 Oscillospiraceae bacterium
GGCTATGCCTTTTGCTTGCCGCAAAAGGCGGGGGACATCGGATTTTGATTATATTAAGCCGTATTAAGCACTCGGACAATGCGGCGGGCAAATGTATTGCGCTTATATTGCTCCCTCCGTTAAGCTTCGCCGCAGGACGCAGGCGCAAATAAAAAATATCGGAAAAAAGCGTCGCAATGTGCCCTATTGCGAACATTTTTGACGCAGAGATTTTTTATTCGAATCGGGGTATTTTGGCAAGATTTAATTGGGAGAGCAATAAATACCCGATATGTATTATAATATCTCCGCTGATAATTGTCAAGATAAAACACTTAAAAAGTTAACAATTTAAAGAGAATTTCAAAATTCGCACAGTTGGTGAAATTGTGAAAAATTACCGCAGCTGCCTTTACCCGCTCCGAAAATTTAAAAAATCAAGCAGGTAAGCATTTTTGCCTGTTTTTCAAAACAAAAATGCTTACCTGCCGGGATAGAAGGGATTTTAAATTTTAAAATTCCGTCGGAAAACAGTACTTAACGTACATTCTGCGCCGGCTTTTCCGAAAGCCGGAAAATATCGGTGCGCCGACCCAATGGGTACAAGCTTTGCTCCTTAAACTCTGAGCTTGCCGATCTGACTTTCCAGATTGGAGGACTGACCGCTAAGCTCGGAGCAGGCCGCAGCCGTCTCCTCGGCGGTAGCGGAGTTTTGCTGTACGACGGAGGATATCTGCTCTATACCGAACTTGACCTGCTCGATGGAGGTTGCCTCCTCGTCCATAGCCGAAGAAATGTCTCCGATATATGTATTCGTACGTTCGGAAAGCTCATTAACCTCTTTCATAATATCGGCGGTGGCCTGAGCGATTTTTGTTCCCTTGTCAACGGCCTCGATAGTGGCGTTGATAAGAGAGCCTGTCTGCTGTGCCGATTCCGCACTCTTTGCCGCAAGGCTTCTTACCTCGTCCGCCACAACGGAAAAGCCCTTGCCCGCCTCGCCGGCTCTTGCCGCTTCAACGGCGGCGTTAAGCGCAAGAATATTTGTCTGGAATGCAATATCGTCAATGGCCTTAATAATCTTCTGAATCTGGTCGGATCTGTCCTTGATCTCGTTCATGGCAGCAAGCATATTGCTGATCTCGCCGTTCTGATACTGGATCTTATCAAAGCTTTGCTTGGATATGTCGTTGGCTTCGGCGGCGTTCTTGGCACTTGCATCCACCTTGTCGGCAATTTCGTTAAGTGAAGCGGAAAGCTCCTGAATTGCGGCAGCCTGCCTGGTGGTTCCGTCTGCAAGACCCTTTGAGCCTTCCGCAATCTGAGACGAGCCCATCATAACCTCCTGAGAGGAACGGGCGATGCTTCCGATAATCTCCCTCAGCGACTCTTCAATTTCGTCAAAGGCATGCTTTACGGTAGTAAAATCTCCTATGTATTCGACGGCGGGCTGTACTGTAAAATCTCCCTTTCCCATCTCCGTAAGGACTCTGTTTATATCGGTTATGTATTCGTTAAGGGTGTGCTTTGTCGCTTCAAGCTTGCGCACAAAGTCCCCCAGCTCGTCGTTTCCGAATTTGTAATTTGAATCGGGAACGCTCAGATGTCCCTTGCTCATGCTGTCGGCCAGCTTTTCTGCCTCCTGAATGGGCTTAAGAATGGACTTTATGGAAATAACGCTGATAATCGCCAGGGCTACGCCTGCCACAATTACGGCGATTATAATGGAGGTAAGAATCATAGAGCCCTTAAGCCGGTCGGATTCCGCAGAAGAAACGCCTGCAAAATATGCTCCTACAATATTTCCGTTGATATCCGTAAGGGGCTGATAGCAAACGTAGTGCTTCTGACCCAAAAGAACGGCGGTGCCCTCGTAATCCTTTCCTTCGGTGAGAACGGTATTTGAAACGCCGTCCGCCATACTCGTATCCACGGCTCTGTTGCCCGACTCGTCAAAAATAGTGGTGGCGTAGCGGGTACTGCCGCTGAAAACGGTAACCTCGGTGCTTATTTCCTTTTTTATCTGATCCAGCCAGTCGTTTTCTCTCAGGCTCATTCCCACTACGGCATAGCCTACCACGTCGCCGTAATTAACCAAAGGCTTTGCATACTGAATGGTAAGACCTGCGGTGGAATCGTTCACTACACCGCAGTAGCCCTCGGTGCCCACCGATTTTACGGAAAAATCGGAAAGGTTGTAATTATCCGACTGCCAATATACTTTTCCGCTGTGGTCGCAAAAGGCGGCGAAATCCCCCTCCGCATGCTTGCGGGAATCCCACACCGACCTGGCTCTTATAACATCGTCGGGCAGCACCACCTCGGACAGCTCCATAACCTCAAGTATTTCCTTGATCTTGTTTTCCTGTTCTTCAAGACGGTGCTTAAGTATGTTAAGACCCGATCTTGTCTGTATCATCATCAGTGAATCGCTGTGTGCGGTAGAGCGGAAAATTGTTGTGGTATTGACGATAACAACCGTAAGGACAATACAAAGGATAACGGATATAAGCAGCTTTCTTCCTATTCGTGAATTCATAAAAAGATCCCCCGATATTCCATAATCATAATATAAAGGTATGAGGCTTATAAATAAAATCTGCACCTTATTAAAGAAGCGGGAATTATAATGAATATGTGCAAATTTTGAAAATCATACCGTTTATTTGTAACTATTTTATCACTTATCGCCAAAAAAGTCAATACAACCCCTCCCGAAATTTCCCAAAGTCCAAAGAATAAATCACCATGCTTCAACATCCCCCAAACCCCGCCGTCACAACGGTTTTAACGGCCGCACCAAAAAAACTCCGAAAAGCAAAGCACTCACA
>DNUB01000277.1 GCA_003508605.1 Oscillospiraceae bacterium
ATCAATAAGCAATTTTTATTTTAGCTTAAATTTTTTAACTGTTTATTTTTCTTCCCACACTTTCAGGATTGATTGAATATCTAACGGCGGTTTCTGCAGATATGTGATTGTTTTTGAACAGCTTTATAAGATAATTGTCCATACTAATCATACCCTCTTCGCCAAAGCTGTTGATTGCATTGTCGATTTGATGGATTTTGCTTTCGCGTATCATATTTCTGATAGCTCCGTTGCACTGCATTATCTCAAATGCAGGAATGAGCTTGCCGTTTACCGTAGGGATAAGCTGTTGGGAAATAACTGTCTGCAAAAGCTGTGACAGCTGTACTCTGATTTGCTGCTGTTGGTTAGGCGGAAATGCGTCTATAATACGGTCTACCGTGTTGGCAGCCCCCACAGAGTGAAGGGTGGAAATGATAAGGTGTCCCGTTTCGGCGGCGGTCATAGCGGTTCTTATGGTTTCGAAGTCACGCATTTCACCTACCAGAATTACATCGGGGGACTGTCTCAGACTTGCTCTTAATGCGGTTACATAGTCCTCTGTATCGGTGTGTATTTCACGCTGACTTATAGTGCTTTTATTGTTTTTGTGGATAAACTCTATAGGATCTTCCAGCGTGATAATATGGTTGTTTCTCGTTTTGTTTATTTTATCAATCACACAGGCAAGGGTGGTAGACTTACCGCCGCCTGCGGGACCTGTAACAAGCACAAGACCCTTTGATTTATTTACAACGCTCATAACCTCGTCGGGAATTGAGATTTCTTTCGGATCGGGAATACCGAACGCTATCAAACGGATAACGGCGGATAATGAACCGCGGGATTTATAGGTGCTCATACGGAAGCGGGAAAGACCGGGAATTGAAATAGAAAAATCATCATCGCCGGTTGTAAGAAATTTAGCTATATCTCTGTTGCCGTCACATTTATAGGCGTCGGAAAGCAGTGCCTCGGTATCCTTCGGCGTAAGGCATTTTTCACTTTGCTTTTGAATAACGCCGTTTATTTTATAAGAAATAGGTATACCTGCTATTATAAAAATATCGCTGGCCTTTTTTGCAACTGCGTCTCTGAGTATTGATTCAAAATCCATTATAGTCCCTCTTTTCATTTTTTATCCTGAAAAACCGTTTAATAGGCTTCTCTAAAAACCGTTTTTGCTCAAGCAAGGTTTTTAGAGGCGTCATAATGTTATTCCAAGGGCGAAATTCCGTCCCAGATATTGAAGCTGTCGTCTATAATTATTTCGTTTTCGGAAGCAATCTTTTGCGATATAATTTTAAATTCGCCGTTTATAATTTTTATTTCGGTAAGCAGAAAGCGGTTTTCGTCAATATTAACTTTAAAGCTTGCTTCAATTCCGTCCATAGTAACGTTTGCGTTTGCGCCTTTTTCTGAAATAATTCTTGCAATTTCCTCACTGTCTGTTATTCCTGACGCTGCTGTTTTGATTTCGTTCAGCTTAACCGCCGCTTCCTTTTCCGCATTATAATAGTCCGAGGCAATCTCGGCGGATTTTTTTACGGACCCCATCTCATTTTTAGCCGAAACAAGTGTGAGAATTGAGAAGCTTGTGATTGTAAGTATAATAAATATAATCAGTATCAAAGCTCCGCCGATACCGGCAGATGTCTGATGACGCTTTACTGCCATACAAGCCCCCTCCTCTCGATAACCATTAACCTTTTTACCTGCAAAACGCAGAATTTATGCTGTAAATAAGCTTATTGTCAGATTCTCTGAAAACCTCCACAGTATATTCCGTCAAGCTTCCCTCCGAAGGTGAAATATCTGAAACAATACGGTATGCGGCGTTGTTCGAATCGGCTGTCGCTAAGTCTGAGGAATATAAAAAGGTATCTCCTTTTTTTTCGTTTCCGCTTTTTATAAGCTCGGCATGGTTTTGCGCCAAAATCAGCGCATTGCTTAAATCCTTGCTTTCGGTGATATTAACAGAAGCCTTTGCGATTATGGCGGCGCAAACGCTTGCACAAACCGCAAAAATCATAATCGCTGTCATAAGCTCCATTAAAAACAGATTTGATTTTCTGCTCTGTTTCATTTATCTGCCTTTCGTTGTTTAAATTAAAACGTAACTCCTGTAAATAGGCTATAAGGAATTAACATAAAAAACAGTACTTTTGTCATTAGCGTCAATTAAGGTTATTTCATAAAGACCGTCGCTGTAAGAAAAATTCAGCCTGGAAGCACTTGTGAGGGCGGAGCCTGCATCTAAGCCGAGAGAAACCTCAGCACTGCAAAACAGCTCTCTGATCACGCCGTCATACAAATATATGTAAGTGTTATAAACGCCTTCGCCGAAATCATCGCTTATGCAAAGAGCGTTTACACCGTTAAAATCCACTACCGAAATTTTGTCCGCTTCATTGTTTGAACGTATTTTAGCGGTTATATAGCTTATGCAGGTCTGTCGGTCAAAGCGATCCTCCATTTGTGCTGCGGTTTTTTTATATGCGGCTGCACCCGACCCGATAATAATCAACGCCAAAAAAATAAAAACCGCAAAGAGAAAGACCACGAACAAGCTGTCAATTGTGTGAGAACGGTTAGCTTTCAATTACTCACCTGCTTTCTCACTACCTGTATATTAGGCATTATATTGGAGGCAAATATATCGTAATAAACTATGTATTCGTCGCTTATAAAAAGACCGTAATTTTCTTTCAAATAATCAATGCTTTGCGGGTAGCTGCCCTCCTGTGCATAGCAGGTTATAACAGCCCTTCTTACGCTTTTTTCGGTTATGCTGATACCCTCGGAGCTTGCACTTTTGCTCATATCGCCGAAGGCAAAAAAAGCTGCTGCGATTATTAAAGCAAAAACAAGCAAGGCGGGAATACACCTTATAAAGGGTATAAGAGATTTTTTAATTTTCAATGCATATACCCCCTTCCGAAGCTTTATAATCAAAATCCGAGGTCCCCCGCCTCTTAGGCGGCGGG
>DNUB01000115.1 GCA_003508605.1 Oscillospiraceae bacterium
TACCAAAAGCCAAACGCAGTTTAACCCCCGCAAGGTGAAAACCACCGCTGATAAATTCATTACGATTTTCGGATCAGAACCAAGCCTATACAAACAGTTGATTTTTCCGAATAAATTTGCTAAACTGTTAAGAGCTTCAAAAAAATTGTTAAGATTTAAGGATTTTGTCGTCTTATATGATGACGGGCAGACGATGGGGGTGACGAGATGGAGGACGGAAAAATTATCGCCATGTTTTTTGAGCGCAACGAATCGGCTTTAAAGGCAGTTTCTCAAAAATACGGCGGACTGTGCTACACCGTCAGCGACAATATTCTGCATAACGCTGAGGATTCAAAGGAATGCGTCAACGATACCATGCTTAAGGCATGGAACACCATACCCCCGCAAAAGCCCAAATCCCTTTCCGCCTACCTTGCCAAAATCGCAAGAAACCTTGCCTTGGACAAATACCGATTTTATCACCGAAAAAAGCGCAGCTGCTTCACCGAAATATTGGAGGAGGCAGAGGAGATTTTTATCAGCGAGGACTCCGTAGAACAGGAGGCTTACCGAAAGGAAATCGTTAATGCCATAAACAAATTTTTAGGTAAGCTGTCCGATAAAAAAAGACGTATTTTTTTGGGCAGATATTGGTTTTGCGAAAGCGTAAGCGATTTGGCAAAAAAATATAAAAGCAGCGAAAACGCAGTCTCCGTCACACTGTCACGCACACGCAGGGAGCTGAAGGATTATTTAAGGAAAGAGGGCTTTGACATTGGCTGAAAATAAATTTATGAATTTGTTGTCCGATATTGACGAAAAATATATTAAAGAGCTTGCGGAAGAAAAAAAGAGCGGGCAGGAGGAAGAGCCCTTTCAAAAGGCGGAAATAGTGATTGTGGAGAAAAAGAAGCATTCCGTATCCCTTGCCCGCATTTTTTCCTGCGCCGCCGCCATTTTCCTGTTTACCGCCGCCCTGTTCGGCCTGAATTTTATAAGAGACAGACTGCCTGCTGAAAAGGAAAATACCACGGCATCGGAAGCTGAGGAAACGACGGAAAATACCGCCCGCCCCGATCCCGATCCCGATCCCATCGATATCCCCACCGCCGAGATAAAGAATTTGTCTTCGGTTGATTTTAAAAGACTGATGGAGGAAACGGAGCTAAAGGATTATCCTGTGGTAGACCTATCTCAGATTCCCGATATAAACGCCTCCCACGAAAAGATTTTCAGCGATTACGGCGACGGAAGCGATAAAATAATAACCAAAGCGATAATCGACACAAAAAAATGCGGCGAATATGATCTTTCCTTGATAGGCTACGGCCTGCTGAGGGACGAGGAAACCTTCCAAAATAAAATAATCGCCTTAACGGGCTTCAGAATAGCACTTCAAAAGGACGGCAAAATAGTGGCGTCAAGCAAATTGTCCTTAAATTTATTTCAGGGCATGGACGGAGAATCAAATGTATTGGCGGAAGGGGATTACGAATGGTATATGCTTTCTGCGGACACTATCGACGAAACTACCGAAATAATCGATGCCGGAGATAAGCAAATAATTATTGCCAGAGTAATCAACCGGGGTGTTTTCGCTCCCACGCAGTTTTACACAGCGGTAAATGACGGCTTGTTCCTATGCAGCAGAAAGGACTCGAATACGGACGGTATTGTGGAATATACCGGCGGAATCTGCAAATTATTTGACAGCAGCAGCTCACAGGTCGGCATATACGACGAGCTGTTCAAAAAGATTTTCGAATTTGATTTTTCTTATACCGATTTGTCTTATACCGATGCGGCGGCTTACAGCGTTCGGCCGTACAGTTCCTCCGCGGAGCTGAGCGATTATGTTTATTTAGATGCTTATTTAGAGAACGAAACCGTTCCCGATATAAACGAATACAATTTGGGTTCCATTTTCAGGGATAGGACCGAAAAGGTGATTACCGAAAGCATTCCGGCAGGAATACTTAATATGACGGGCACGGAGGATATCCGGCTTTACCTTGTGGGAGAGCATATAAGAACGGACAGCGAAAACAGCTTAAAGGGCGGTCAGATCATCTGCAGCGGATTAAAGGTTCTCGTTTATGATAAGGAAAGCTATGCGGGCAGTATTCCCATCGAGACGGAAGGTATAAGCACATGGTCCATGGAGGACTATTCAAGGCTTATGCCCTACCTGTTTGTTATGAACGACGGCACCTCGCTTATCGTTAAGGATCTGAAAAGCAGCCGTTACGGAATCGGCAGCTTTTTTGCGGTTCAGAACGGCAAATTCTACGACAGTATAGACGGAAACTGGAGCTATGCCACGGAGGACACCATGCCCGAATGGATGAAGGACGTTGAGGAGGACGAAAGCGTTTATGCGGATTACGACCACAATGCCGTTGTATGCGGATTTAAAAGATACGTCTTTGACTTTGATAAGCTGAAAACGGGGGGATATGTTTATCAGGTTTATTGGGTTGAGTGAAGTCACTACATTTTCTTTAAAAAGGACAAAACTAACCGCCTGTTCTTAAAATTAAGAACAGGCGGTATTTTTACTTCAACTCAAAAAACCTATCCGCATTTTCATTGCAGATTTTAATCATTTCTTCGGTGCCAAAGCCTTTTATCTCCCCCATTTTGGCGGCTGTGAGGGCTATCATTGAGCTGTCGCACCGTTCACCCCTGAAGGGCGTCGGCGACATATAGGGGCAGTCCGTTTCAAGCATAAGCCTGTCTGTGGGCACGGCTTCACAGGCGGCTGCCGCTCTTTTTGCGTTTTTAAAGGTCAGAACCCCGGTAAAGCTTATATAAAGCCCCATGGAAACAAGCTCACGAGCCGTTTCCGCACTGCCGCTGAAGCAGTGCATTACGGCTTTCTTCGGCTTTAATTCCCGCAGAATGTTAAGAGTATCCTCCGTTGCATCCCTGCTGTGTATTATAACGGGCATATCCGTTTCGTCTGCTATGCTCAGCTGACGGCGGAAGAAGCTTATCTGATCCTCACGGTTAAACCCCTCATAATGATAATCCAGTCCGATCTCGCCCAGGGCGATTATTTTCGGACGCTCCAAAAGGAAGGTAAGCTGCCGCTCCCAATCCTCGGAAATGTCGTAAATATCCTCGGGGTGAATACCCAATGCGCCGTACATTCCCTCGTACCGTTCCGTAAGGGAAAGGGTGGGCCGCCACCTTTTCTGTGCGCAGCCTATGGTTATGATCTTGCTCACCGATTCCTCAAAAAGCCTAGTAAGAAGCCGATCTCTGTCGTCGTCAAAGGCTTGGTCGTCATAGTGGGCATGGGTGTCCGTTAATTTAATCATTTTTTAATATAATACCGTATTTTTCGTGTTAAGATCTTTTACGCTGTCCCGCTCCAGCAGCTTCCCCGTAACAAGTATTCTGCCGCAGTGATAGTTGTTGTCCCTGATTTTCTTTACCAATATCTCCACAGCCTCGCTGCCCATATGGTAGCTGTTTACGTCCATTGTGGTAATGCGGGGGTTGCTTATGGTGGAATAAATGTGATTGTCATAGCCTACTATGGAAATATCGTCGGGAATACGGTAGCCCATGACCTTAAGCTGGTTTATTACCTGATATGCCGTTCCGTCGCAGTTGCAAACAAAGGCGGTGGGCATTTCGTCGGGAAAAGAAAAGGTCTTGAAGTTTATCCCCTCCCCGTCTCTGTCCTCGATTATCCAATCGTCCCTCAAGGGTATTCCGTGCTCCAAAAGGGATTTATAATAACCCATATATCTGTCCTGTATGCTTGAGGTGGCGGTAATCGAGCCGATAAAGCCTATTCTGCGGTGCCCCTTGCTTATAAGATAGTTTGTGATGGAATAAGAGCCGAAAAAGTTATCCGAAAGCACGGTTTCCACATCCGAACGGCTGCTGTAAAAATCAAGGAAAACTATGGGTATGCGTGTAGACAGCATACCTTCCACATATTGGTCGGAAAACTGCCCTAAAACGATTATGCCGTCAACCTTTTGGTCGGTGATGGAATTGGGCATCGCCCCCGTCCGCTCCTCCTTTTCGGATATAACCTCCAAAATTCCGTAATAGCTTTGCTTCTGCAAAAGCTCCACTATATACCTGTACACTACCCAATAAAATGCGCTGGCGTCGCTGATAAATCTTTTGGCGACAAGCACCCCTATATTGTATGTGGGAGCTTCCCTTGAATTTTTGGATACGCAGCTTACACGGTAGCCCATTTCGTTTGCCTTTTGCTTGATCCTTTGGCGCAGCTCGTCGCTTACTCCGTCCTTGTCGCTTAACGCCTTGGAAACGGTAACGGTGCTGCACCCCAATTCGGCGGCAATATCGCTCATGGTAACGGTTTTCTTGATCATGGTCTTTCCCCTGCTTTCTATCGGCTTATGTTAACTCGGCAATTATGAGCCGCAAAAAAATAACCTTACATACTTATTTTAAGTTAATTGAGTAAAAAAGTAAAGTAAAATTATTCACAAAGTTAATTAACCCGTATTGTGAATTTCGACAATTTCTTGACAATGGCGGTTTTTTTAGGAGGGAAAAAGGTCTTGGAAAAAAACCGTCGGATTTTTCCTAAATTGCGATTCAATGAGGGGCAACGCCC
>DNUB01000183.1 GCA_003508605.1 Oscillospiraceae bacterium
TGAAATTCTTTTAAAATCAGCAAATTACCGCCAACTTTTTTGAGAGCGGGTATAAATCAGCAGTCCTTTCCTAAAAGCAGGCACAAATCAGCACAGCTTTCCTAAAAGCAGACACAAATCAGCACAACTTTCCTAAAAGCAGACACAAATCAGCACCCCTTTCCCAAAAGCGCAAACCCTATCCCGCCCTCCCAAAATCAAATATAAATTTCAAATACCCCTTGACAAATCCCGAAACAGAGTGTAAAATAAAAATCAACATAACTGTACTAATTCAAATAAGACAGTAAGAGCCGTTTGTAAAACTATTCAAAAGGGGAACAAATGATTACAGTAGATTACAAGGATAAACGCCCTATATATGTTCAGCTGGTGGATAATATAAGCACAATGGCACTATCGGGAGAGCTTAAGCCCTTTGAACAGCTTCCCTCGGTGCGCCAGCTGGCGGTTTCCATGGGCATAAATCCCAATACCATTGCAAGAGCGTACGGGGAGCTTGAACGCAAGGGCGTAATATACAGCGTTGCGGGAAAGGGCTCTTTTATCAGCAACGACCTTTCCGTTTTTGCGGAGGAAAAGGTAAAAAAGGTGGAGGAAAAGCTGCGGGTGGGAATCAATGAAGCCAAAAACAGCGGAGTTTCCAAGGAAAGACTTATAGTAATAGTAGGTGAAGAATATGATAGAGATTAACGGACTTAACAAGTATTTTTCGGAATCGGGGGTTTTATCCCTTGACAATGTTTCAATGACCGTACCCGATAACAGCATTGTGGGACTTATCGGCATCAACGGGGCGGGAAAATCCACCCTTCTGCGCATTCTTGCGGGAATCTACAAGCAGGATACGGGAACGGTTTCCGTGGACGGCGAAAAGGTATACGAAAACAACAGCGCAAAATCCAAAATAGCTTATATAAGCGACGATCAGTATTATAATCCCGGTATGACCATGCGCAAGCTGGCTTCTATCCATGCGTCTCTCAGGGAGGGCTTTTCATGGGAAAAATTCAGGGGTCTGGCGGACCGCTTCGGGCTTGACGTGAATAAAAGGCTGTCGGGCTTTTCAAAGGGTATGAGGAGACAGAGCGATATTGTTATCGCCCTTTCCTACGGCGCAAAATATCTCCTTTGCGACGAGACCTTCGACGGACTTGACCCTATCACCAGAGAGCTTACCAAAAAAATATTTATGCAGGAAATGACCGACAACAACGCCACTATCCTTATGTCCTCCCACAATCTCAGAGAAATGGAGGATATCTGCGACAGAATACTGCTTATCGACAGAGGAAGACTGGTGTTAAGCGCAGATATCGACGATATGAGAGGCACGGTTAATAAGTATCAGCTGGTATTTGAAAGGGACGGCGACAATATTCCCCTTGACAGTCTGAAGGTTTACGCCCTTAACAGCAGCGGCAAAATGATCACATTTATAGCCGACGGAGACAGCGGGGAAATCGAGGCGCAGGTGCGCCGCCTTGCCGCCGAAAGGGGCAGCGAGGTAATTTATATGGAGGCGGTGCCCTTAAGCCTTGAGGAAATATTTATGTACAAGCTGAAAAAAAGCGATATTGCCGATCGGGAGGTTATCTGATGAAGGAGCTTCGAAAAACCTTAAGGGTGACCCTGTTCGGCATAAAAAACAGCAGGGTGTTTTTTATCCTTATGCTGCTTTTGTGCTGTGTTTTCATTCCCACCTTTATTTATTTGGGGATAAGCGAAACTCACCCCAAGCTGACGGCGGTAGAGATATCCGTCGTGGGAGCGGTGGCGGCTTATGCGGGAGGGATATTTGCGCCGGTTATGCTTTTCTCCTTCCTCCATAACCGCACCGAGCAGGATCTTTACATTGCAATGCCCGTTAAGAGGATACAGTACTTTATCGGATATGCCCTGTCGGGATTTCTGATGTTTATCCTTCCCTACACTCTTATGATTGCCATATGCGGTCTGATTCCCAACGACGGAGGGCTGTGGCAGGATTATCTGACGCCTGTGGGAATGTATTTCGTGCTGTTCTCCTCCCTTACCCTGTGTATGACCTTCTGCACCTCGGGAGCAGGCTCGGCGGTAACCTTTGTCTTAAGGAACGGACTTGCCGCTTCGCTGGTGATTCTGCCCTTTACGCTGGCTAACTTGGACTCGCAGGCTTACTTTGACTTTTTGTCGGATAAGATACTTATGCTTACTCCTCTGGGAACCTGCATAAGCCTTTTTCGGGACTACGGGCATATTTTGCCGGTGCAGCTGGTTATAGCCTTAGGGGAGCTTATCCTTTCCTGCTTCCTTTTTATCGGAAGAAAAAACGAGGTGAGCCTTGCCCTCGCCTTCCCCAAATCAAGATATTTTTATCAGTATTCGGTATTGACGGTGGCAGGTCTTTATATAACCGCCCTGTTTATGTCGATGTTCGGACTGGGCAGCGGTCAGTATTACGATGATATGCCGTATGTGGTATTCTTTTCCGTGGCCTGCACCTTTATGGTTTTTATTGTGCTCAATATAATTTTGGAAAAAAATTCCAAAGCCGCCTTCCATAAGCTGCGCCACTTCTTTATTTTCATTGCGGGCTTTGCCCTGGTCACCACATCTGTGGTAAGCCTGCTTATATCCTTGGTTCCCTACAGCGTGATTCCCTTTTATCCCGAATTTGCGGTGGTAAAAATCTACAGCGTGGAAAGAAATTACAGTCAAGAGGATATTTACCGCAATCATATCAATATCAACATATATTCAAGCGAAACAAACGATTATATCGATGAAAGGACGAAATATCACGCCGTTTACGACAAAAGCCTTATCGTCACCGACGCGGCAAAGCTTAAGGCATTGACGGAGCTGGCGCAGAAGCCGTCCCGCTATTACGATAACCGTTATTCATACAAAAGCTTATCCCTTTTGTCCTCTCATCTTCAGTGGCAAAATACCGTCCTTAATTTTGAGGACGAGGTGCCCGAGGAGCTTAAGGCGGTGGAGATTACCTTATATAACGTCAAGGCGAATTTCGGCGGGGAAATTACCGAAAAGGCTCTGGAGGAGCTTACCTCCCGTCCGTTCTTTTCGGGCATATACCGTCAAAGCACAAGATACGGCTTCGGCATAGGAGAGGAATATATTTCGGGCTTTACGGATGTTGCCGTAAAATGACGGCATTTTTTCCGATTTTCGATTTATCCCGTCATTATGTAAGGAGATATAAATGAGCTATACAAAAAAACTGCTTAGAATAACTTTGTTCGGAATAGAAAACAACTATGTCCTTGTCGGAGTAATACTGCTTATAAGCTGCTTTCTTATGCCCGCCTTTACCCTTTTGACCATAATGAACAACGGCAGCAATGTGGGCAGCAACGAAAACGCCCAAACCGTTATCCGCATCTACGGCTCGGCTCTTGCATATTTTGAGGGCTTTGCCCTTCCCCTGGGACTGTTTTCCTATGTCCACAAGCGCAGGGAATGCGATTTTTACAATTCTATGCCCGTTCGCCGCAGTCAGTATTTCTGGGGCTATGCCTTTGCGGGAATAATCGTATTTTTGCTTTCCTTCGGCTGGATGTGCCTTGCGCACTTTGTTATTACGGGCTTCAAAAATATCCTGCCCTGCTTATTGCAGCCCGTGATGATGTTTTTTGTAATATACTGCTCCATGATACTTGCGGTATGCTTTTCCGGGTCGGTAATGTCCGCTTTGGTCGCCTTCACTCTGCGCAACGCCGTCGTTATTTCCGTTGTGCTGCTGCCTTTGATAATTGCGGGAGCGGATTTAAGCTCCTATATGGATCTTTTAGGGAAAAAAATATGCGTTTTTACCCCCGTTACCGCAATCGGCGCATGGATAGAGAGGTGGTACGACGTAATGCTGCTTCAGCTCCCCATAGCGGTTATTGATCTTACGGCGGCCTTTTTCCTTCACGGACACCGAAAAAGCGAAACCACTGCGGCGATAGCCTTTCCCAAATCCCGCTATCCCTTTCAGTACACCGTTATGCTTATTGCCGCACTTTTGGCGGACGCTCTGTTAAGCAGCATAGTATTGGAGGTGTCTTACGGTTACGATAATGGGGGTATCTTTTACGGAAATAATTTTTATATGTTTGTTTTCCTTACGGTAATAGTTATCCTCACCGTGTTTATAATCTTAAACATTATTTTGGAGCGGACGGGAAGGGCGGCTTTTTCAAGGATCAGGCATTTCTTTATATTTTCCGCCTGCTACGGTCTGATACTGTTTACGCTCTTTAATTACGTTGCCCCGAATATCCCCGACTCCGTTCTTCCCTTCAGACCCGACTGCGCCATAATCTGCGTAAGGGAGCATACGGTAAAAAAGGCGGAGGGAGAGGATTACGATTACGATTACGAATACCGAAGCCCCCTCGGCACTTATTCGGAGAGGGTCGAGCATGAGGGGGAATCCGATAAAGAAATTTCACGTTATATCGTAAAGGAAATTTCCCGGGTGAATGAAGCCTACTGCGTTTCCGATAAGCAGCTGCTGAAAAAGCTTGTAACTCTTGTTCAGTGGGGCAAGGGCTCACAGGAGGATTTTTACTGCACCGATTATGCGCCGTATGATTACCCGATAAGCAACAAAGAGGAGCTGGATTCCTTTAAAAAGTACGACGTATATTTTTTGAAGGGCAATACTCCCTATATACAGGAGGGAATGTCCATATTTGATTTTGACGATTTTGATTTTACCTACGGCGGCAAGCGTGC
Organism: Oscillospiraceae bacterium; assembly: GCA_003508605.1. GTDB lineage: Bacteria > Bacillota > Clostridia > Oscillospirales > Ruminococcaceae > Ruminiclostridium_E. Next base: position 4,726 of record DNUB01000183.1, read on the forward strand.
GCTGCGATGCTGCATTACCCTGAACAACAACCCCGTTATGGAGCAGTTTAAGGAAATAAGGCTTGATACAAAGGGCTTGCAGTTAGGCAGCTCTTCATTCACCGTTGTTTTGTCTCCCGATGGCGATAAAATGCCCGAAACTACCAAAAGCGGCGGCTCTCAAGCGTCCGAGTCATACGAAAGCATAACATGGGAAGGCTCCGACACGCCGCCCGAAACCTCGGACTTGATTCCGAAAGTACCCGAAACCTCGGGCTTGATTCCGGAAGTACCGGAAACCTCCGCAATAACTGCGGAGCCTGCGGAAATCACCTCCGAAACCGCACAGCCGTACCTAAACCTTATGAGCAAGACGGGCGGAGTACGCCCTTTGCCGCTTCAAGCCGATTTTTAGAAAAGCCCTTGTCAGATAAAGCATAAAAAACCGAAAAGGAAAGTTAAAAATTGGAACAGCAAGAATATCTTATAAACGGTCTTACCTCAAAAGAGGTTGACGAAAGGATAAAAAACGGACAGATAAACACTGACTCAAATCCCTCCACCAAAACGGTGGGACAAATAATCAGAGGGAATATATGCACCTTTTTTAACCTGCTTAATATTATTTTGGGTCTGTTGGTGATTTTTGTAGGCTCCTATAAAAACGCCCTTTTTTTGGGAGTGATTTTCTTCAACATTATAATCGGGATCTTTCAGGAGATAAGGGCAAAGCGGGTAATAGACAGACTGAGCCTTGTTTCCGCACCTAAAGCCCTGGTTGTAAGAGAGGGAAAAAGGAAGGAGATACCCACCTCGGAAATAGTATTGGGGGATCTGACGGAGCTGTCGGCGGGAAAACAGATCTGCTCCGACTGTAAGGTCTTGGAGGGTGAATGCGAGGTAAACGAGTCCCTTATTACGGGAGAAAGCGACCCCGTTTTTAAAAAAGTCGGCGACGAAATGATGTCGGGCAGCTTTGTGGTAAGCGGCAATGTTAAGGCAAGGGTGATTCGTGTGGGAGCGGATAACTTTGCGGCAAAAATGACGGCGGGAGCAAAATATTTAAAGAAAAACAACAGCGTAATGCTGAAATCACTCGATACCATCATAAAGGTAATAGCGGTGTGCATAGTGCCTATGGCGGCGGGTCTTTTCCTTAACTCCATATTCAGAGCCTCACAGCCCACCGACCGAGCGGTAGTAAGCACCGTGGCCGCCCTTATCGGTATGATACCCGAAGGCTTATATTTGCTGGCAAGCGTGGTTATGGCGGTAAGCACGATACGCCTTGCCGCAAAAAGAACCTTGGCGCAGGATATGTACTGTATAGAAACTCTTGCAAGAGTGGATACCCTTTGTCTTGACAAAACGGGAACCATAACCGAAGGGAAAATGCAGGTGGAAAACACCCGACTCCTTATAGAGGATTTCCCTCTGGATAAGGCGATGACCGCATTTGCGGCGGTTATGAGAGACGATAACCCCACCTTTAACGCCGTTAAGGCAAGGTGGGGGGACGATAAAGCGGCATACGAAATAAAGGCGGTAAGAACGATTCCTTTTTCCTCCGCAAAAAAATGGAGCGGGGCGGAATTTAAACAGGGCTCGGTTATTTTCGGCGCACCCGAATTTATTTTGGAGACGGATTACGAAAAAATCCGCCCCTTGTGCGAGAGCGCACAGCAGGAGGGCTGCCGTGTACTGCTTGCCGCTTATTCGGACAAGCCCTTTGAGGGTCACGAGCTGCCGAAGGATATAAAGGCGGCGGCTTTGATATATATCGGCGATATTATCAGAAGGGAAGCTCCCGAAACGCTTGCTTATTTTGAAAAACAAGGGGTTGACATAAAGATAATATCGGGAGATAACCCCCTTACCGTTTCAAAAATTGCGGGAAAGGCGGGAGTAAAAAATGCGGACAGGTATGTTGACGCAGCCTCTCTTTCAGAGGGCGATATAGAAGAAGCGGTAAAGGAATATACGGTATTCGGAAGGGTTACCCCTTCCCAAAAGCTGCTTATTGTAAAAGCCCTGAAGGCGCAGGGCAAAACCGTGGGAATGACGGGAGACGGAGTAAACGACGTTCTGGCGTTAAAGGAGGCGGACTGCTCCATTGCCATGCAGTCGGGCAGCGACGCCGCAAGGAGCGTTTCGAATCTGGTTCTTTTAGACAGCAATTTTGCCTCCATGCCGAAGGTGGTAGCAGAGGGCAGACGGTCGGTAAACAATCTCCAAAGAAGCGGCGCACTGTTCCTTACCAAAACAATATACTCCTTTATTTTGGCTTTAATCTTTATGTTTTTGCCGCTTCCATATCCCTTTCAGCCCATACAGCTGACGCTTATAAGCACCATGGCAATAGGAACGCCCAGCTTCCTGCTGGCGTTAGTCCCAAACACCGATATTATAAAGGGCAGCTTTATAAGAAATATCATGAAAAACGCAATGCCCCAGGGGATAGCCGTTGCGGTATGCTCCATTGCCTCGGTATTGGTGGCGGAGTTTACCGATATTCCCATGGACTGTATGTCTACCCTTACAACAATAATTGTGGCGGCGGTAAGCTTTTTCATAGTGTTCAGGCTTATGAAGCCCATGAGAATTTGGAAGGGTATTCTGCTTGCGCTTCTTATAGGCGGATTTTCGGGTGCGGCTTTGCTGTTCCCCTCCTTCTTTGCCTTAAAGCCTCTTGCGCTGAACAGTATTATTGCGGCGGCGGTTATTATCGCTGTGGGAATCGGAATCATCACCCTGCTTGAAAAGGCGGCCGATCCTATTCTTGATTTCTTTTACGGAGTTTTTGTCAAGCTTCGGAAAGCGGTAAGGAGTATCAGAAGAAAGGTTTTGCATTCTTAACCTTAAATCGGATTTTGATTCAATGAGGGGCAACGCCCCAAATTTATGAAAAATCCGGGGCATTGCCCCCATTGAACATTCATATCCTGTCTGCAAGGAGCTTACCGAAAGGGCAGGCGCAGTATTCTGGGATGACAGATTATCGGAAAGGGCGTATCGTATCAATGAACCAAACAAAAAAGCAGGTTTACATTTTCTCCGACGGAGCCTGCAGCGGAAATCCCGGTCCCGGGGGCTACGGGGTTATTTTGCGCTGCGACGGCAGGGAAAAGGAGCTAAGCGGCGGAGAAGCTATGACCACCAATAACCGTATGGAGCTTATGGGAGTCATCACCGGGCTTGAAGCTTTAAAATATCCCTGCAGGGTTACGGTGCAGACGGATTCCAAATATGTGGCAGACGGAATCGAAAAGGGCTGGGCAAGGAGCTGGAAGAAAAACAACTGGATAAAAAGCGATAAAAAGCCCGCCCTTAACAGCGATTTATGGGACAGGCTGCTTAATTTGCTGGATATTCATGAGGTCAGGTTTACTTGGATAAAGGGACATGCGGGACACCCCGAAAACGAGCGGTGCGACAAATTGGCGGTGGAGCAGAGGGATCTGAATAAGTGAACGGTAAAAACGCCTTGTGCCGATAAAGACACAAGGCGTTTTTATTTTTAATCTTTACTTTTACACCGATTTGAAGAGCAAGCCGCAGCAAGCCTTCCCATAAATCTACTTAGCCAAAACCTTTGAAAGCTTCTCGCTGAAAGCGACGGGATCCTCAATGCTCATACCCTCGATAAGCATAGCCTGAGTATAAAGCAGATCCGCATAGGTGGAAAGCATCTCACGGTCGTTGTCAAACAGGAATTGAAGCTTGTCGAAAATGGGGTGATCGGGATTTATTTCAAGTGCCTTGTCTGCCTTTGCCTTTTGGTCGGTGGGCATCGAGTTAAGCACCTTTTCCATTTCAACGGAAAGTGCGCCGTCGCTGGTTATGCAGACAGGGTGGGATTTCAGCTTGTTGGTAAGCCTTACCGCCGACACCTTATCGCCGAGAGCCTCCTTAATGGCATTGCAAAGCTCCTTGCTGTCCTCGTTCTTTTCCTTGATCTCCTTCTTTTCCTCCTCCGTTTCAAGATCAAGGTCGCCGCCCTGCACCGACTTGAATTTCTTATCGCCGTAATCCACCATCATCTGAATACAGAACTCGTCCACATTGTCGGTAAGATAAAGTATCTCGTAGCCCTTATCCTTTACCGCCTCCACAACGGGAAGTGCGTCTATCCTTTCCGCACTTTCGCCCGAAGCATAATAAATGCAGTCCTGTCCTTCCTTCATGCCTGTTACATATTCCTCGAGAGTAACGAGCTTTTTATCCTTGGAGGAGGTGAACAGCAGCAGATCCTGCAGCAGCTCCTTATTCATTCCGTAGCCGTTGTAGATGCCGAATTTAAGCTGCAAGCCGAAGGCCTTCCAAAATTCCTCGTACTTTTCCCTTTCGTTATTCAGCATTTTCTTCAGCTCGTTCTTGATAGTCCTTTCAAGGGATTTTGCAATCACCTTAAGCTGTCTGTCATGCTGAAGCATTTCACGGCTTATGTTGAGAGAAAGATCCTCGCTGTCAACCAGACCCTTTACAAAGCTGAAATGATCGGGCAGCAGATCGCCGCACTTATCCATAATCAGAACGCCGTTGGAGTACAGCTGCAGACCCTTTTCAAATTCCTTTGAATAATAATCGAAGGGGGCTTTTTTAGGTATAAACATCAGTGCGGAATAGGTTGCGCTGCCCTCCGTCCTGCTGTGAATATGGGCAAGAGGCTCTGTATAATCGTAAAACTTCTCACGGTAAAAGCTGTTGTAATCCTCGTCCTTAAGCTCGCTTTTGCTCTTTTTCCAGATTGGGATCATACTGTTAAGGGTCTCGTCCTCGGTATGCTCCTCATACTTTTCCTCCTCGGGAGCGTCCTCGGCTGCGTCCTCCTTAAGGTGGCGGTGAGTGGTCCGCATTTTAATGGGGTAGCGGATATAGTCGGAATACTTTTTAATCAGACTCTTGATTTTGTATTCCTGCAAAAATTCCTCGTAATCCTCCTCCTCGGTATTGTCCTTAATATAAAGGGTGATCTCCGTACCCCGACCGTCCTTTTCGCATTCCTCCACCGTGTAGCCGTCTACGCCCTCGCTGCTCCACATATATGCGGTATCCGCACCGTAAGCCCTTGATTTGACGGTTACCTTTTTTGCCGCCATAAAGGCAGAATAGAAGCCTACGCCGAACTGACCGATAACCGAGACGTCATCGGCTTTTTCGGCATTTTCCTCCGACTTCATATCCTCCTTGAACTTCAGGGAACCGCTTTGTGCGATAACGCCCAAATTGTTCTCCAGCTCCTCCTCGGTCATACCGATACCGTTATCCGTAATGGTAAGAGTTTTTTCGTCCTTATTGGGTGTGATCCTGATCTCAAAATCACCTCTGTTAAGTCCTAAATTTTCGTTAAGGGATTTAAAATACAGCTTGTCCATAGCGTCGCTGGCGTTTGAGATAAGCTCTCTTATAAATATTTCCTTATGGGTGTAAATTGAGTTGATCATCATTTCCAGCAAACGCTTGGATTCTGCTTTAAACGCTTTTTTCCTTGACATTTTATTTCTTCCTTTCTGTGCTTTTATTTTATTTAATTATTACCGTTACTTTTTAGCACTCTCACTCTCAGAGTGCTAAAAATATTATAGCACTTTTTTTGTGAATGTCAAGAGTTTTTTTCTGACGGTTCTGCTCTATTACGAAAAACATAATGAATTTATCGGCAGTTTTTCACCTTGCGGTGGGGTGAACTGCGTTTGGCTTTTT
>DNUB01000070.1:0-1834 GCA_003508605.1 Oscillospiraceae bacterium
TACAAAAAAGCCAAACGCAGTTTAAAAAGTCCCCGCAGGATCACAGCCGCAAACCGAAAAGTCAACCCTCAAAGCGATTATAAAAATAAAACACCCCACCGCAAGGTGAAAAATACAGTTGATAAATTCATTACGATTTTCGGAGTAGAACCTATTTGTACATATCTTGAAAATTAAGGCTAATTGTGATATACTTCAATAGTATAAAGTTATGCAAAAAAGAAAGGACGACAAAAATGGCAGACTTAATGACAGGACTTCACCGCACCCACTACTGCGGCGAAGTGGAAGGAATAGGAAATGAAGTAACGGTAGGCGGTTTTGTACAGCGCATAAGAGATAAGGGCAGCCTTATATTTATAGATTTGCGTGACAGAACAGGTATAGTTCAGCTGGTATTTGACGATACCACGGCAAAAGATGTATTTAATAAGGCTAAAACTGTCAAAAGCGAATTTGTCCTTATCGCCAAAGGAATTTTAAGAAATCGGGAGAGCGTAAATAATGATATTAAAACGGGAAAGGTGGAAATCCTGGTAAAGGAGTTAAGGATACTTGCCAAGGCGCAGGTTCCTCCCTTTGAAATTACTGACAATTCTAATGTTAATGAGGAATTAAGGCTAAAATACCGTTACCTTGATTTGCGCAGAGGCTCTTTGCAAAAAAATCTTATTATTCGCTCTAAGATAGCAAAAACGGCAAGGGATTATTTTTATGAGAACGGATTTATCGAGCTTGAAACTCCTATGATGATAAAGTCTACTCCCGAGGGCGCACGTGACTATCTCGTACCGTCAAGAATTAATCCCGGCAGGTTCTATGCCTTGCCTCAATCTCCGCAGATCTATAAGCAGCTTTTGATGATTTCGGGCTTTGACCGTTATATTCAGCTGGCAAGATGCTTTCGTGACGAAGATTTGCGTGCCGACAGACAGCCTGAGTTTACCCAGATAGATATGGAGATGAGTTTTGTTGATGTAGACGATATTCTTGAAATAGGGGAAGGCTTTGTTAAGAGAATAATGAAGGATATTATGGATATTGACTATCCCACGCCCTTATTAAGGCTAAAATATAATGACGCTATGGATTTATACGGAAGCGATAAGCCAGATATCCGTTTTGATATGACCATAAAGGATCTAAGCGATATAGTTAAGGACAGCGGTTTTTCCGTATTCTCCAATGCGGTAGGAAACGGCGGAAGCGTAAGAGGAATCGTGGCAAAAAATGCAGCCTCTGTTTTAACCCGCAAGGAAATAGACAAGGAAACCGAATTTGTAAAGGGTATCGGCGCAAAGGGACTTGCTTATATCCGCTGGGTCGAGGACGCACCTAACTGTTCCTTCGGCAAGTTTATGGCTGAGGGAGAGCTGGAAGGTATTATGGAAAAATTAGGCTGTGAAAAAGGAGACGTGGCTTTTATTGTGGCAGATAAAAATAAGGTCGTGCTTTCCACTCTTGGAGCGTTGCGCCTTAAATTAGCCAAAAGACTTGACATTATTCCAAAGAATGAGTTTAAATTTCTTTGGATCACCGATTTTCCGTTCTTTGAATACAATGAGGAAACGGAACATTGGGACGCTATGCACCATCCTTTTACTATGCCCAATGACGATTGCCTGCAATATCTTGATACCGCACCCGAAAAGGTTTTTGCCAAGGCTTACGATCTTGTTTTAAACGGTGTTGAGCTTTGCAGCGGTTCTATGAGAATTACCGATTACGAATTACAGCAAAAAATGTTTGAAGCGTTGGGACTGTCCGCTGAGGAAATCAAGGCAAAGTTCGGATTTCTTGTTGACGCCTATAAGTACGGCGCACCCCCTCACGG
>DNUB01000070.1:2124-7248 GCA_003508605.1 Oscillospiraceae bacterium
TACGGCGCACCCCCTCACGGAGGTATGGGCATAGGTCTTGACCGTTTTACGATGCAGCTTTTGGGTGTGGACAGCCTGCGAGATGTTACGGCATTTCCGAAGGTAAAGGACGGCAGCGAGCTTATGTCCGAGTGTCCCGCCGCAGTTGACGATGCACAGCTTAAGGAGCTTCATATCAAGATAACCGAATAAAAAGCCGTCAAAAAGAATTAAAGATTAGCACCTCTTTCTTAAAAGCAGCACTTTTCGTCAAGAAAATCCCCCTCTGCATAAGGTAAAATGTAAGCAGAAGGAGTGAAGGCAATGGATAATACGGTATTTCGATCTCTTGAGGTTATTGAAGAAAATATCAGGGAAAAGCTTACGGTTGAAACGATTTCAGAAGCCATGCATTTCTCGAAGTACCATTTTCAGCGTATGTTCAAGGAGGCGGCAGGCGACAGCGTTATGCGCTATGTTACAAGGCGCAGGCTTACTTTGGCTGCTGCCGATTTGATTGAAACCGATGACGGTATTCTTGAAATCGCTTTAAGATACGGATATGATTCTCATGAAGGCTTTATCAGAAGCTTTAAGGCTTATACCGGAGTTACTCCCAAGGAATACAGAAAATACTATTCATATATAGGCACTCCTACAACAAAAGCAGAGAAGGAGAAAAGTGCTATGCTGTATTCTAAATCTACTGATGAAATGATTTGTGAGTTAAACGGTCTTATTGTTGAAGCGAGAGAAACCGCAGCATTTATCAGAAAAAATAAGGATAATGATTCCCAAGCCTCCGCTTGTTATTTGGATTTTTGGGAATATATAGCTAATCAAACCGATAAAATGGCAGAGACCTTGACGGAGGCACTGAAGCCTATTGCCGAAACAGCGAATTGTCCCGATAAGGTAACGGCAGTTATAAAAACAGATGAAATAACCGCAAGGTTCATTATAATAAAAAACATTGATAAAGCGGTATTTCAGCTAAACACTATAGACTTTCAGACAGAACTGACTATTTCCAGAGCAAAGCCCGAACATCGGAATAAGTTAAACAACATAGGGAGCAGGCTTACCGCTCTTTCGCATAAAGCAAGTATTACCTATGCAAAAATGACGGTTTTTCTCGGAGGGCTCTCAAAAATGATTTTTGAGGATATGAAAAACACCGCAAGAGAAAGCATTGACAGAGCGGTACAAAAGGGCAGGGAAGCAGCCACTGCGCTTTCCCATACGCCCGCCTCCTACAGTTATATTAAAGAAGGCGTTGAAGAAATTGTAAACGAGCTTGATTTTCTGCCTATCGAAAATGTTTCCGCAGATTTTTTTAACAGTATTATCGACCGGCTGAATATTATAGATTTTTCGGCCGAAATGGATATATTAAGAAATCCCTCAGACAAGCATCTGCTTAAGGGTATCGGTGAATTTAAGGAACAGCTTATGCAAACTGCCGATTTTTTTGACGCCTTAACGGAAGAGATTATCAATTCCTTTGACAGCGGAAAAAAAGCTTTTATCAGCAGGAGCGAAAGAAAAAAATACGGCGATACGGCTTTAAAAGAAAAAATTCTGCTCTTTTACCTTAAGGGAGAGGCTCAGAAGCTGGATAAGCTTATGACTAATGAGCAAAAAGCTGCATTTAATAAGATTTTTGAGGATATGAACATTGCGGTGCGATTGGCAAATTACAGTAAATATTCGGGAAGTGACAGCTTATTAAATGTTGAAAAGGAAATAGCCAAATATATGGAAAAAGTATATTCACAGCTGACCGCAATTAAAACGGATCTTGGCGACTACGGATCGGCAGTGGGTTTTCTTGCAGAAGAAGTAAAAAAACATGGCATTTTTCTTGGTTCTTGGGAGGGCGTAAAGAATTATTGATTATGAATGAAAAATATGCAGAGGTTATTTCCGCTTTGACCGAGTTGCAGGGCTGGCTGAAGGACAGCAAGGGCTATTATTCCCAAATAGGCAAAATAATATCAGATCTTGGAAAAAGCGATCTAAAGGAATTTCAAAAAAGAAAAATAAAGCATGAACTGTCACACGAAATGCTTTTTCATATCAAATGTTTAGGCGATATATATGTAAAGGATTTTCCGAGTGACGGGACAGGTTCGCCCTGGCTAAATTATTTAGACAGAATATGCAGGCTTTGTCAGGAAAAAATGACTTGATAGTATTAGGAAAACAATATGAACATAAAATATTACGATATAGGATTAAATTTGTTTTGCCGCCAATTCAGAAATCCGGAAAAAATAATTGAAGATGCGGCAAAAAATGAAGTTGCCTGTATTTTAACAGGCACGGATATGAAGGAAAACACGAGGATCAACGAGTTTTCAAAAAATCACGATGTGTACGCAACGGCAGGCATACACCCGCACAATGCGGATTCTGCCAAGAAAGAGGACTTTGAGCTGATAGAAAAAATAGCTTCCGAGAATGAAAGGATAGTTGCAATAGGGGAGTGCGGGCTTGATTTTGACCGTATGTTTTCCACAAAGGAAAACCAGATACGCTGTCTTGAAAAGCATATTGTTTTGGCGGAAAAGCTTAATATGCCGCTGTTTTTACATGAGCGCAGTGCCTCTGCGGATTTTATAAGGCGTTTTAAAAATCATTCGGATATTTGTTATAGGTCGGTGGTTCATTGCTTTACAGGAGACAAAAGCACGCTGAAAAAATACCTTGATATGGGCTTCAATATAGGAATAACCGGCTGGATATGCGACGACAAGCGGGGCAGGGAATTAAGAGAGGCAGTTAAGCTGATTCCCCTTGACCGTGTAATGATTGAAACGGATGCGCCATATCTTACACCGAAAAATGTACCGGGCTTAGACAGAACAAATGTTCCGCAGAATATACGCTATGTGGCAAGAGATTTGGCTAAGTATATGGGCGTGGCAGAGGAGTTGCTGACAGAAAATGCCAAAAGCAATACGGAAAGAATTTTTGGAATTAAGGAACACCGCAATTAAAGACGTTAGGCGGTGATTGTGCGATGCCGTCCTAAAGAAAAAATTGCCGATAGGGTTTTAAAGCCTTATCGGCAGTTTTATAAATCATTTCTTAAAAATTTGTCTCTTTTCTCGCCGAACCACCTATTAAGCAGCTTTAAAATAAGCCCCGTAGCAACAGCCGAAATAATAGTGCCGACTCCCACGCTTCCCATAGTGTGAATTATGATAAGACATATCAAAAGCGATATAAGGGAAAAAGCAATATCCAACGCTATTTTAACAGTGGAAAACTTAACCTTGAAGACCTCCGATACAACCAGCATCAGTCCCTCCACTGCCATCGGCATAATCTCGGCAGGCACATAAAAAAACAATCCCACAGCTACCGCAGCAATGCTTAAAATCAGAAGAGCGATTCTTACCGCCATAGTATCGGGAAAGGGGATTAGGAAAACAAGATAATTACACAATGAGGTAAACAGGCCGAATATGACGCCGACAACCACCTGTAAAAGATTTGTCAGCTTAAAGCTTTTTCTGAGCAGCAAAAGCTCTGTAAAAACAAGCAGCAAATGAAAAAGAAATGTGGCAATCCCCATATCCACACCCCATATATAAGTTACCGTATAAGGAATGGTCGTAACAGGGGATACGCCCAAATCGGATTTTACAGAAAGGGAAGCCCCTATTGCTATAATGAACAAGCCGATCAAATACATTGCGGCTTTATTTTTAGTTATCTTCATATTACCAACCTTAAAAAATTTCATTTACAATTTTAATATATCTGCTTAGAGCATACTGTCCGTCATGAGCTTCGTTCAAAAACATTTCCGACATATCCCTCGGCTTAACAATCTTTGTAACGCCGCAGCGAAAAAAAACGCTGCAAAGATCCTGTTTATCGCTGTCAGAGCAGATCAGACCCGCAGTTTGAAGATACCCCTTGCTTTTACGCAATACGGGTATTATTTTTTTTCTCGGCAGTTTTTTAATAAGTACATTGCACATCATGGGCGAAAGCTCTAAATCGCTGTCGCCGCATACTTTAATGCTGCACCCTTTTCCTTTTAATATGCCGGTATTTTTATTGCCCGATATCAAATTCTCCAACATATCCGTATAGCCGAGTATCGTCATATTTGCTTTTGTTCCTATGGAATTTGGAAGATTGGATTTTACCGCCTTCTCTAAAATCGGCAGAAACCTTTGTCCGAGTATATGTAGATCTCCGATATCCTCCGTATCACAGTAAATCACCTGACAAGAACTGCATAACAGCTGCTTCATTATGGCGATATGCTCAGCAATACCCTCTAAATCGCTGTCATGATACATACCTGAAATATAAACAAAGCCCAATTTATGCCCCCACTCGATAAGCTTTGCGGCAGGAGCCGCCAACCGCCTTACAGCCATAATGGCTTCATCTCCGCCCCATACGGAAATACCATCGGCAAGATCAGCCATTTTCCGCATACCGTGAATATCGGCGGACGGGGTGTCAAAAACATAGATATAATCGGATAAATCAGGCTCAAGCTCTATCAGTCGGCTTATTATTTCAACTGACAGATTGTTATCGGCTTGCGGAAGCTTTAATATATTGATATTTCCGGTGAGAAGCCCTTCCGCCACACAGTAAGCGGGCAGCCCTTCGACATTTCCGGCAGCAATATGAAAAATCACGCCCAAGGGCATTATTTTGGCTTTAACATTACCGTAATCCTTCGATAGACCGTTTAACTCGGTTTCAAGCTTAGCCTCAACCGCCTCTCTGCTTAACATCCTTACAGCCATATCCTTATATTTTAAAGGATTGTCAATTAACAGCTTATTTATTTTTTCGTCATATTTTCCCGAAGCAATTTCTTTTCCCAGCTTATCTATAGCAGTGATCACCTTTTGCATATTAAGCGGTTTTTGGCTTAAGGTGCGGTTTATTCTGCTTTCCATTTTGAATAGGATTTCATTTTGCATATTGGAGGGAAAGGTTTTTCCGAAAGCAATTATCACTTTTTTATCCCTTCTTTTCGATGAGGGACAATGCCCCGAATTTATGAAAAATCCGTGGCGTAAGCCCCTCAGGGTTTCAGTGGAGGATTCCCCGCTGAAAGACTGAATGGAACCCGCCGCTTAATGAGGCTATGCCTTTTGCTTG
>DNUB01000032.1 GCA_003508605.1 Oscillospiraceae bacterium
GACATCGGATTTTGATTATATTCTTTCGGTATCCTTTCCGTTTCTATCCAAAAATTCCCTGTAATTTACAAGATTATCCCTTTGACTTTTCCAGCTTTTTGCTATCATATCAACAGTAAGCCTTATCCTTTGTATGCTGACGGGTCTTTCCCAAAAATCAAACACCCCAAAGGGCAAAAGCTCCTCCACATCGTCACGGGTAAAAAAGGGGGCGGTTATAACAAAGGGAGGCTTATCGCCGCCTAACTTTTCTCTTATCTTCCCCGCCGTTTTCACGCCGTTCATATAGGAAAGATCCCTGTCGATTATGATCAGGTCAAACTGCTTTTGAGTGATGGCCTCCAAGGCGGTATATCCCGATTCCACAATGGCAAGGTGGTATTTTTCCCTTTGAGAAAGCGCACTGTATATCATGGAGGCGGTTTGCTGATCGTTTTCGACTGCAAGTATATTTGTCATAGCTAACCTCATTTAAAAATCAGAAGCTGCTGTCAAGAGAGCCGCCTACGCCGCTGGGCGCAGAGTTGGCGGAGGTGTAATAGTCCAGCTTCTTTTTATCGTCCTTAAGCTTTACAAGCTCCTCCTTTGCCTCGTTGGCTCTGGAGCTGAACTGGGTCTGAAGAGCCTTGTCCTTTTCCGCAGCCTGGCTTTGTGCGGAGCGCAGACTGACTATTGCGTTTCTCAGCCCGATAAAATCCGCCGCAATGTGCTGATTTATATTTGAGCCTATAAGCATTTCTCTTATCTGAGCCGCTTCCTCCGGCTCGCCGGAATCTATCAGAGCCGTGCACTGCTTTTTAACGAAGTCTATCTGACCGATTATCTGCTCCCTTTCCTGAACCTTTCCCGAAATTGCGGATATATCCTCGCTTTCCGTGGCCATAATAGTGTTGGTTGCCTCTATGTACCGCTTTAAAAGCTCCTCGATTTTTTCAAAGCCCTCAATAAGCTGATTTACATTTTCCTCAGTCATAAAAATATCCTCCCTTTAGATTTTAACAAAAACGGGGCGTGACCTTTGAATCCTTCATAATTCCAAGACCTGCCCCTGCTGAATAATTTTGACAGCCAAACAAAAATGCTTAATGCTGACAGCCTGACTGAAAGCAGCCAATCCTTGCGGTCTTATTTTTCGCAAATCCTTGTCTAATTTCAGTCAGGTATTAGCTCTAACCGAGATTTTTCTGCGCATGCAGCTCCTGTGCCGCAATGTCCTCTTTAGACATATTTGAGATCTGAGTAAAGGCGTCCTTAAGCTCTGCGATCATAGGAAGCAGCTCCTCTATAAGCTTTTTGTCCTTTTTCATATTGGCGGTCACTATCTGCTTTTCAAAATAAGAATACAAGGAGTCCAAATTCTGACCTATCGGCAGCTTTACATCCAACACGGAGCGCAGTGCATTTATCAGATCCCCTGATTTAGTCAGTGCCTTATTGGTATTTTCATAATCCTTGTTGTCTATGAACATCATAGCTCGGTTAAGCTCACGCTCGGTTTCGCTGTAAAGCTTTACCACGATCTCTATGGGCGTCATCGTTGTAACCGCCTGCTTTTTATAAGCCGCATAAGGATTCATAAATTCTTCCCTTTCAATAATAGGTTCATATACCGAAATGAAACCCGTTCAAGCGGGTTTCATCAGCGGTCGCACTACTTTTTTCATTTACGGATATCTCCCGCCGCCCTGCCTGAGACAAAATCGGTTTTCGGAGATAGCCTTTAATTACATACTTCCCATAAGCTGCTGAATATACGAGGACTGACCGTTTATGTTGCCCAGCATTGTTTCCATATTGGAATAAATGCTCCAATAACGCTCCTGCTGCTGATCGTAACGATCCTTTAAGGTATCGATCATATTTTTCAGATTTCTGATCTGATTGTAAATGGAGTTAGTGGTAGCGGAAGCAGTACCCGAAACACCGGCCTTTTGAACCAGCACGCCTCTGTCGGCCTCTGCGCCGGAGGTTTTAACCGCACCGTTCAGAATGTTGTCAAACTGATAAGCGATACCGTCCTTGGCGTCGTTAAACAACTTTGCAAATTCGTCCGCATACTGAGCAAAGGTGCTTTCAAATTCGGCGTCGGTCATAGTTGCGCTGAATTGCAGCTTGCCGTGATCCGCCCAATTCGAGGTGGTGGTTATACCCAATCTGTAAAGACCTACCTTTGTTCCGTCCGCAGCGTCAACCGACGAATAAAGAGCCGTTCTCATGGAGGACATTATGCTCTGCAATGTGGAATCCCGGTACAAAATACCCTTTTTAGCCAGCTTATCCCACTTTTCCTCCTGAGATTCGGACAGATCCATCTCGTCCTTGTCGTCGTCCGTAAGGAAGTAATAATCCTTGTTGGGTTCGTCGTCCACATAGCCGTAAACCTCGTCGATAAGCTTGTTGTAATCCTCGACAAAGCTCTTGATGGCGTCGATGGCGGGGCTGTAATCTCTCTTGACCTCGTTGGTAAACTCCGTGCCCTCCGCCGCAGCGGTAAAGGTAAAGGTCGTACCGTCGACGGTGTAGGAGTTGGAGGTGGTCTCAATATACTCTCCGTTTATCTCGATAGTTGTGTTCTGACCCTCGGTAAACGTTGCGTTTTCGTCAAAGCCGAGTGCGCCCAAAAGTCCCTCGCCGCCGTCTTCAAAGGTGATCTCGGTTCCTCTGCCGTATTCGTTGGCGGTTAAGGTAAACTGATTGGTAAGGGTGGTATAGGACATTTTAACGCCTGCAGAGGAGGCGTTGACCTCGTTCATCATTTCCTTGATGGTGGCGTCGCCCTTGAAGGAGAAGGAAACTCCGTTTATCTTAAAATTGTACTTTCCGTTTTCATCTGCGGTAAGTCCTAAGGAATCGATAGTCTGAGCCGTGGAGATCTGATTTGAAACGCCGCCGGAGGAGGAATGGGTGGAGGCTGCGTCAAAGCCGAAATCATTTGCGTTTTTGTCTCCCTGCGTAATTGCGAAGCTCTTGGGAGGAGTGGTTTTGCTGCCGTCCTCGCCCTCAACCTCGTATGTAGCCTCTCCCGAAATGGAAACCGTGCCGTCGTCGTTTACGGTTGCCTTAATATTTGTAAATTCGTCCTTAAAGGTAACTGCGCCTAAGTTATTCTGAATATTTGCGGTATTAAAATCCCTTACAGCCTGAGCGGCGTCATAACCGTTCAAATAGCTTTCTTCGTCGGTTCCCGTGTACAGCTCCTTGTCATAGTACTCCGCCTTGTTGGACTGGGAAATGTTCTTGAAGTCGGTAATATAATCTATGCCGTCATAGCTGTTCTTGATATTTTCCGCATCGGCGAGATAATCATTGTAATACGACTGATAATCCTCTCCGCTTTCAAATTCGCTCTTGCTGAATTTGAAATTTTCAAGGGAGCAGTAATACTTGTGACCCTCCTGGTCGGAAATATCTCCTGCCGCAACAGCAGCGTCATAAGCCGCCTGCTTGGCTTCCTTGAAGCGAGCCTCGTATGTAACGGCCTGCTTTGCCTTTATATACGTTTCCTTTTTGGCTTCATAGGACTTTTCTATTGCTTCATATCTCTTTTCCAGCTGCTCCTGGTTGTACTGTCCCTCCTCGGAAGCCCAGAAAGCGTCAATATCGTCGTCATCTATCAGCGACTTGTATTCCGATTCCATATGCTTTTTGTAATAGGTCTCAAAGGACATATAGTCAAAATGCTTGGGATTGTCGGAAATATCTCCTGCGTCAAGTGCGTTCTGATAGCCCTGAAGCACGTTGTCGTAAGCCTGCTGCTCCTTTGCGGAAAGCTCGGAGGATTTTACGTCAACATTGCCGTCCTTGTCAAAGGTAATATTTTTATTGATATTTTCGAGACCGTTGGAGATGACCTTCTCCTTTGCAGCGGCACGCTGTGCATTTTCGGCGTCCTTGTAGGCCTTGTCGTGCTCATACTGCATATAGTCTATTGCAAACCGCTCCTGAGCGGCTTCGTCATCCTTAAGGAAATTTTCCTCATATTCGCCGTAGGAATCGTAAACATCGCCCTGACGCTGATTTTCGGCAATCTGCTTGAACAGAGCTACCTTTGTTGCGTCGGCTCCCTCCTTAATATGTGCGCCGTCTCTGTAGCCGTCCTCAAATATCTCATCGAAATAATCTGCGGAAATGCTCGAAAAGCTGACGGTTTTGGTGGTATCGCCTACGGTTATGGTAAAGCTGTTGGTGCCTGTCTTCATATTGCTTACGTCTATTCCCGCCACATTTCTCTCGGAGGAATAAACGGTGGGTCTGCTGGCGGTAACGCCCTGCTTGTCAACGGACACAAATTTGTTGTCGCTGCCGATATAAACCTTGTTTCCGCCGTTATTGGTTATGCCGAATGCGTCCTTGAGCGCAGCATTGATATTGTCCCGAACCTCAGCCTCGCTGCCGCCCTTAACGGTAATATTCTTGCTTTTTCCGCCAACGGAAACGGTCATAAGATAATCCTGATTTTCGTCGGTGCATTCGGATATATCAACCGGCTTACCTTCCGCAGTGGAGGACTTAAGAACGGACTGTGTGGCAACCGTTCCCACCTTAACGTTATAGGTTGCGGGTGTAGCTCCCGTGCTGCTGGATACCGTAACTCCGTTTACGTTGGTTCCTGCGGAGTTGGAAAGAGTGCTTTTATAGCTGTCGAACAAAGAACCGGATTTAAGACAGGTTTTAATATTAGACATACTGCAATACTTGTTCTGAAATTTCGTCATTGCAGCAATAATGGAACGGTAAGCCTCCTGCTGTGCCTGAAGCTTTAAAACCTTTCTTTCGTTTTTGTTGATTTTATTCTTCGTGGTGGCGGTAAGAGCGTTTACAATAGCTTCGGTATCAAGTCCCGAGTTCATACCGCTCATTCTCAGTGCACTGGTTGCGTTAGCCATGATGCTTAATCCTCCTTATTATAATTCAGCAGAGCCTCAAGGGTCTTTTTTGGCAGCTCCTTAGAGCCTGCGGAATCCTTATTTACATTCTGTGTATCTATAAGCTCGTTTCGGATAATTTTTATATCCTTCGGAGCGGACACGCCGATCTTGACCTTATCCTTTGAAACATCCAAAACGGTTATCTCGATATTATCGGCAATTATGAGGCTTTCATCTACTTTTCTTGTAACGACTAACATCTTTAAGCCTCCTGTTCCGGTTTTTTGTAAATGGGCTGACGGTAAGGGTAGTTATGGGGAAGAATTACCTGCATGCCCAATTTGTTTTCCGTGTTGATCACAATAGGAGATTTCATATTGACGGTGGTATCTCGGAAATCCTCCGGAACATTGGCGATACAAAGCACCTTAAGCGCCGTACTGTCCTTTACCTTAAGAAGCGTTTTTTCTCCCTCGTTTAAGGTTATTTCGTAATCGCTGCAAAAAAGCTTGGGATCAAATACGATAAAACAGGGCTTCAGGCATTCGGTGCACTGCAGCCACATAGGATACTCGTTTTCCTTCGGAGCGATAAGCGCAAAATGCTTAGCTTCGTCAAAGGCGTAAACGCCGTCGGGGAAGCTTAGGATATCCTCGTCCTTGACCTCTGTTTTTCCAAAATCTCTTGTTTCAACTATCATAAGAATTTTTCCGTTTCTGTGTTTGTTTTTCCGTTTTCCTACATATTATTTCGGCACATATGCGCAGTAATTTACCCCTCGCCGGGAAAAATTACGCCCAGGACTGAAAATTCTGATCGGGGAAAAAATTGGGCTGACCCAAATACTGAAAATGCACATAAGCCTTCTGAACAATGTCAAAGGTAACGGTTCCCCTGTCAAGATAATAAGGAACGATATCCGTATTTGCCCAATCTATATTGACCTCCGTAGGGTGGTGGGAAATATCCGTAGTACCCGGTCTTGCGTTCAGCTCGGCGGGGGCGGAAGGATAGAACGCCGTTCCCGTCTGCTTAGGCAGCTTGCTTTCCACAAAATGGCGGTTGGTTAGCTGAAGCTTGGTGGCTCTTTTCATTGACAGCTGCCTGCCGTCGCTTACCGTTTGCTTTGTAAACTCCTCCCGGTGTCTTTTTCCAAGCTCGGCATAGTGCTTGATCATCTCTCCGTCGCTAAGCTGACCCAATCCCATGCTTTCTCTTGCGGCGGTGGTGTCGACTTCGATAATGCCGTCCGTGGTGTGAACCTCCAAGCCGCCCAAATCCGTATCCTGACGGATAAAGGTCTGCTCCGTACCGGGATTCACCATACGGGGATGCTTTATGTGAGTATTCATAACGGTATCTTGAATGGTGTAATTCAGCAGGTTGTTGCTTACCATATAAAGCACCTCCTTTTATTTTTATCCTATATGGTTTTTAAGCAATAAAAAATCATTAAATAAAGTCAAATATGGACTGAGGAATAGAGGAAGCACCCATTTGAAGCGTAGCGGTATAGATAGAGTCAAGCATTTCCCTGTTGGTGATCTCGGCGGCAAGATTTCCGTCGGCTAATGCTTCCAAATCGTTCTGACGCTGGAACATAGTTTCAAGGTTGTTGGTAACTCTTGTCTGATTGAACTCGATAAACTTTGTCTGATTTCCTATCTTTGCAAGAGTGAGGGAAACCTTTGTCTGCAAATCGTAAACATGATCCGCATACTTTGCGATCTCCTCGCCGTTTCCTTCCCTTACCATCTTTGCGGCGTCAAGAATGCTTTGGATTATATTGTTGGAATATGCGCCGCTCTTATCCTCTATTTTAAGCTTTGAGCCTGTGCTTATATCTCTGATGGAGAAGTTTTCCTGAGTGATTCCGTTAGTGAACAGACCGTGCTCCAAAACGGAGATCTTATCATTTCCGACGGTATTCTTAATAGCTTCGTTTATAGCCTTTTGGCTGTCGATGGGAGTTGCTCCGCCTGTAAAACCGATGGCAAACGTCTCGTCTCCCACTGTAATCTCAAAGCTGTAGGCGGTGCCGTCCTCAATGGCGTTCAGGTCAATATTATATGCTTTATCCTGTTTTCCGCAGCCTATTACGTCACAGCCGTTAAAGGTAAGGGGAAGGGCGGACTGCTCGTCGACTCTTCCGTTTTTATCCAATGTCATACCCAAACCGATATCGCAGTAGGAAACTCCGCTGTTGGGGAACAATTTGGGTTCATTGTAGGTATCTACGTCAACGCCGTTGTAAATAACTCTTCCGTTGTCGATTCTGAAAGCCTTTTCGTCGTTGTTGATACCGCCGAAAATTCTTCTGTCCGCAACGGTAAGGTTCATAAGACGTGCAATTTCATCGGCATAGGCTTCGATGTTGGTGGCGATCATTTCCATCTGATCGGGAGTGTGGGTATGCACGTCGGCGCTGGTGCCGTTTGCCGCTTCGATACATTTTTCGTAGGTGATCTGAATGATCTCGGAAATAGCGGTAACCGAGCTTTCGGCGGAGGAATAAATTGTATCCGCCGTTTTCAGGTTCTCCTGATATGTGTTAAGATTGGCTATCGCCTTTCTCACTCTCATGGCGGTGGCGGCCTGTGCGGGCATTTCGCTTGCCTCGTCGTACTGGCGGTGACCCGCTATTTTCTTTTCGGAATTATATTTGTCGGAATATGTTTTCTCCAAACGGTTAAGATAGTTGCGTGTAACGGTCTGGCTTGCTATTCTCATGATAAAAACCCTCTCTTATTATTTTATTCGTCGTTTGCCTGTACCATTATTATCTGCCAACAACGCCCGTATTGTTTACAAGCCTGTCTAACATTTCATCAAGGGTGGTAAGCATACGTGAGCTTGCATTGAACCACTTCTGATAGTTCATCATATTAACGCCCTCTTCCTCTTTCGAAACGCCCGAAATGGACTGTCTTGTGTCCAGAATGGCGTTGGCGTTTTTCGAATTAAGATCGTACTGCTCGCCGTAATAGCTGATGCTTTCGGACAGGCGGTTGTCCACAAACAAAAGATAATCGTAAATAGAACCCTTAAACTCTCCCGCTCTGCCTACGCTGAACTCCTCGTCAACCCCCAAATAAATGGTATTGACGTTGTTTCCGTCAAGGCTGAGCTTCCACTCTCCGTTCCATATATCGTTGTCGGGATCGTCGGGCTTGGACTTGTCGGGGGTGTACACCTGACCTATCATATTGGCGTCATTAAGCCATTCCTGAGAAATATTGATATTCCAAGCGGTAATTATTTCTCTGTCGGCCAATTTTGTTACGACGTTTCCGTCCTTGTCCAAAACGGGATTTCCGTCCTCGTCCGTAACCGTTACAACCACACGGTTGCCGTTCTTGTCGTAATCGCTGCTTGCCGCAAACATTGCACGGCCGTCTCCGCCGTAGGACTCGAACATACTGTTAAGCTTGTTCATATGCTCGGCAAAGGCTCTTGCAAATTCGTTGACCGTGGACTGATAATAGCGTATGCCGTATTCCGTGTTCTGGTGGGAGGAGGCGTAGCTTCCGTTTCCGTTTATCATATCGAGCCTTGCTCTTATATCGCCGGTGGTAATCATTTTATTGGCGTCAACGCCGTTGGTGAACACCACCATAGCTGCGTCATAATCCTCGAAGGTCTGAGAAACCGAGCTGCTGTTGAAATTCTTAAGCACAAGATGCTCGTAAGAATTTCCGTTTACGATCTCAACGCCGTTGGGGCTAAGCTCGTCGCCGGTTCCCATTATAATCTTTACCGAACCGTCGTCATTGTCGTAAACCTTAATATTCGCATAGAAGGAAAGCTGATCTATAAGCTCGTTTCTTGCGTCAATAAGCTCGTTAGGTCCGTAAGAGCCGATAACGGATTCTTTTTTGTAAATCTTATCTGCGGCGGTAATATTGTATTCTCCGGTGATAGCCTTGTTATATTCAACAATTCTGTCCACAATGTCGTTGACCTCGGAAATCGAGTTATTAAGCTCGATAATATTTTCCTGTCTCAGATTTTCAAGGTCGGAGGCATAGGAATGAAGCGTCTGACAAATGGAGTAAGCTTCGTTTCTTACCACGCTTGCCAGCTCCTTGTTGTAGGAGGAGTCCGCCGCATACTTTGCAAGAGCGGATTTAAACTCGTCAAGGTTGGCGACAAGACCGTTTCCGCCCGTATCGGACAGGATTTTTTCGGTTTCCTTCAAAATGGATTGCCTTACGTCGTTTTCCGATGTATAGGCGGTAAATTCTCTGTATCTCTTGTCGATGTAAGGATCACGGAGCTGAGATACTCCAAAGGCGTTAACGCCCTGTCCCGCCATGGAAAGCATGGCGACGGGAGACGTAAATCTGCTGGACTTGTAAAGGTAGGTGGAATTTAAGTCGACCCGCTGTCTCGTATAGCCCGCCGTGTTGGCATTGGACAGGTTGTTGTTGGTTATATCTATGCTCTTTTGTGCGATCTGTATGGTGCGCTTCGAAACCTCAAATCCTAAAAACGTTGAACGCATATAATCCTCCTAATATCCTTAAAGCATATATCCGCAGGATACTTACACTTCCTTGCGAATACGGCCTTCGGACAGGTTTTTGTTTTTGTCAAGCCGACTCCCGACGGCGTATGCCCGTAAGATACTTACACTTCTTACGAACGCCCCGCTTTCGGGCAGGCTTGTATATTTCCCACAAGCCAAATCCCGACGGCGTGTGCCCACAAGATACTTACACTTCTTATGAACGCCCCGCTTTCGGGCAGACCTGCTGCATATTCGACAAAATTCGGCAATTTTTAACGGTATTCGGCGTTTTTGACAAGTTACACGCTGCCTATGATATCGTTGTCTCCGCCCTTGCCCTTTATAATCTGAGCATTTTCGGAATATGCCCCGATACCGGTAAACTCGCTTACTCCAAGCAGCTTTGCCTGTACCTTAAGCTTTCTTTCCACAATATCCGCCGCAGTTTCGGTAAGCTTTTTTATTCTCGCCACCGACTTGTTCAGCCGCTCACTGTTCACCCGCAGCACTCCCTCATAGCCCTCGGGAAAACATTCGGGAAGCTCCGAAAACCTTTTCCCCTTAAGACCCGCCTGCTCAAACAGCTCCAACCGCTTTTCTTCAAGGGAATTGCCCTTCATAATGAAGCTTTGCTCCTCTACAAGAGCCTCCTCAAGCCATTTCAGATCGTCCAGCAGAATCTTGTTCTGCTTTTTTTCAAGAAAATCGGCGAAATCCTCAAAATGGCAGTTATACTTATCAAGAAAGGCAATCAGAAAATCGGCGGTTCTTTCGTTTATCATCTTATCTTAAAATCCTCCAAATCCTCCAAAAACTGCCGGCAAGAGCCTAAAAAATTCCAAACAGTCTTTTTCGGGCAGAAACAGTCAAGCTCTTTCCTTATTCTGCGGCAGCACGCCGAAAAAACGGTCTGCTATCCTTCAGAATGCCGTTTGCTATATTCCGAGAATGGCGTTTGCTATGTTCTCGGAGGAAACAGGGCAGCCTTCGCCCTCATACTGAGCCTGAAGCTCGGAAATGCGCCTGATGTTGGCGTCGGCGTCGGCAGAGGACGCAACGTTGGCCTTTGCTGCTGCCAAAGCACTTGAAAAATCAAAATCCACCTTGTCCGTGTTGGATTTTACCTGAGCCTTTTCCGTATCCTTTTTGGCGGGAACGGCAGCGGCTAATTTTTCGTAGGAACGAATGGCGTTAGCTCTTAAATTCTTTATCTCCATAATATCAACCCTTTCTTTTTCCGACAGAAGCAGCCGGAGGATTCGGTTTATCGGCTTGTGCAGGTACAGATCCTTATCGGGCTTTCCTTAGGCCTTGACCTTTGGGTTTTAAAGGAAACCCCGATTCTCCGCCTTTTGCTATAAGAAAAAACCATAGTGCCGCTTGTACTGCGGATTCCGTATCGGCTTTGCTTTAAAGCTCGGGAGAAGCTTCCCGTAAGCCCGAGACCTTTTCTCTCTGAAATTTTAGTCAATTATCCCTTATATTTCTCATAAATAATATCGGCAGACAGAAGCGATAACTTAAATATTTTTTTGAAACATTTTTGAAAGTTATGTGAAAATTATGTGAAAATACGTGACTCTTTTAGTGATTCCTTAATTTCAAAACCGCACCTGCAGCCGCAGCCCCCAAAGCCCCGCCCAAAAAATTTGCAATAACGTCGTCTATATCTCCCGTGCGGCAGACAACGGGCTGAATTGCTTCAATAAAGCAGGTGGCGGCAAAGCAGATAAATACGGAGTGAAGAGGCTTTATTTTTTTAAATGCAAGGGGAAGAAAAAAGCCTAAGGGTACAAACATTATTATGTTGGCAATTACGGAATACTTATTTACAATAATGTCCCGAAAGCTTCCCCGAAGGCATTGAAAAAACAGATTTCTTGTGGAATAGCTTCCGCCGAAGAGCTCGAAATACGGAAAATCCCGCCCTCCGCTTTTTATGAAAAGCCACACCTTGTCCCAAAAGTCCTCGGGAACAAAGACCAAGGAGCATAAGGCGAAGATGTAGCACACAAAGCAAAGCCGAATTAGCTCCCCTATGCCGTCCATTCCCCTTTTGCCCCTGCGGCGGAGGTACGCAAAGCGAAAAATGCCGTAAACCGCCCCCGCAAGCAGCATAAAGGGAAAGAACAGTATGATCATTTTAATAAATTTCATCATAGCCTTATGCCCCTTATTTTATAATGTGTTTTTGAGCTTTGTTTTTCAAGTATACATTATGGCTTGGGGAATTGTCAACGGCTTTTTTACTGCGTTGGCTTTTTTAACTGCGTTTGGCATTTGGGATTTTTTACGAGCTGCGCCCGCAC
>DNUB01000062.1:0-3418 GCA_003508605.1 Oscillospiraceae bacterium
TTGTGCGGGTGGGGGTTGGGGCGGTTTTTTGAGGCGGCTTTTGGAGAATAGTGCTTTATTATTTTGTCTTGATGTTCTGGTTTGGTAATGTTTTTATTTTATCTTTTTATGGTTCTGGAAGTAGAACCGAAAGTCCTGTTTTTCAATAACTTTCAAAATACAAATCGGCAACAACCGAAAAAAAATCGTCCCAAACCCCAAACACAGGAAAGGACCGGGAGGTCTGCCGCCCTCCCGGTCCTTCTTATCCGGACATTGTCTGCCGTAATTTCACTATAAACTGAAATTACTGTCCCTGATTGATTTTTGAAATAGAATCATCTAACATAGCCTTAAAGCTTTCACGCATTGCGGTCCAGCTGGTGATCTCATCGTTTTCAACAAAGGGAATGTCTTCGCATATCTTGGATATAACATTATTTGTGGTATCGGTGTCAAGGGAATATGCAAAATCGGATACAAGCTGATCGGGCTTGAAATTCTCCATATTCTGGAAGTAATCAAGCCAGTCATACCATTCATCGGTGTAGTGCTTGGATTTTTTAATGCTTTCCGCAATTACGGCCTGCATCTCCTTGTCAAGCTTGCTGGATCTTACACAGTCGATAAACACGGCTGCTGCCTGCGTATTGGACGCACCTGAAGGAACCAGATAGCCGAATGTGCCTAAGGTATAGTTATACTTATCGGATTGGGGATCTCTGGGCATGGGGACAAAGTTATGGTCACCGCCGTTTTTCTCCTCGTCCTCTGCGAATGTGGGGAGAATCCAGTCGCCCATTGACATAAACGCTGCGCTGCCGTTGATTACAGGCTCGGTGGAAACGGTGCCGTAGTCGCCGTAGGTAAGCTTTGACAGACCCTCCTTCTTAAGGTTGAACAGGAATGTCTGAGCACGGTCAATATTGGAATCTTCAAGGTGGCTTACAAGCTTTCCGTCCTCAAAGCCCACCAAAGGTACGCCGGTGGTATTTATAAATGTATTGCCGAATGAGCCGTAAACGCCTATTGCGTCGGGAACATCGTTCTGCGCCTTGGTAACGAACTGTGTCATACAGTCACGGAATGCGTCCCATGTCCATTCGTTGTTATCCCACAATTCCTTAGGGTCCTTAATGCCAAATTCCTTAAATTTGCCTTCATTATACACCAAAACACGGTCGCACATATAATAGGACCAGGGATAGTAGTAATGCTTTCCGTCTATTGCGTAGCCGTCGATTACGCTCTTTACGTCAGCCCACTGGGGCTTGTTAAGGTCAATATAGTCGTCGAGAGGCTCATATGAGTTAAGCAAAGCATAATAGGGGAAGGAGTTGGATCTGCGGTCTACAAGATCGGGCGACATACCGTTGGATATATAAGTGGCAAGAGTCTCCATTATTTCGCCGTCGCCGACTATTTCGCACTCGATGGAAGCCTCGTAATTCTGTTCCAGATATTTTACGGCAGGCTTTATGTCTCCGGCTGTGGTTATGTCATAACAGCCGAGATATTTTATTTTCTTTCCTTTGATATCGACATCCTTGGGCTTGTTGTCTAAGTCGATACCGCTTACGTCAACGGGATTAAAGATATCGTCGTCAATAGTGGTTGCTGCAGGGGGAGCGTCTGTTTGTGTGCAGGCGGTCATACCGAGAATCATTGCACAACCGAGAAATGCTGCTGTAATTTTCTTCAACATAATTTTTTCCTTTCTCACCATAATGCAAAGTGTCATTTACACAGTGATTTTTTTATGATTATATCAAATGTTTTGCTTTTGTCAATAGAAAATAAACCTTAATGAGCAAAAAAGCAAAAAAAGATAAAAACTTTGCAAAACCTTTAATAGAAGCGTTTTATATTTTATGCTATCATTACGGTGACGAATAATAATCGGTCATTGCTCGCATAAAAATTGCGTTATATAGGCTTGGCACAGCAGGCGGCGAATCTTTCGGAACAGTCGGAAGCGTCCTGAGCCGAGCTATATGCGAATTATACGAATTATGCGGGTATGCTTTGATACGGAGGATAAAAATATGCCAAACCCTTACCTTCCTTTATGGGAATACATTCCCGACGGCGAGCCGAGAGTTTTCGGCGACAGAGTATATGTTTACGGCTCTCACGACCGTAAGGACTCGGTTGATTTCTGCGACTTCAAGCTTAAGGTGTGGAGCGCACC
Source organism: Oscillospiraceae bacterium (assembly GCA_003508605.1). Taxonomy (GTDB): domain Bacteria; phylum Bacillota; class Clostridia; order Oscillospirales; family Ruminococcaceae; genus Ruminiclostridium_E. Next base: position 2,171 of record DNUB01000062.1, read on the forward strand.
GCTGTCGGATTTAACCCGGTGGGTATGTCACGGTGACGTTTTCCGTACCCGTGACGGAGACACTCCCTCGGACGTCGACTGGACCGACAACCTGCTTTTTGCTCCCGACGTGGTGGAAAGAGAAGGGAAATATTACCTTTATGCCTACATAGTAAACGCCAAGGGCTGTGTGGCGGTCAGCGACAGACCGGAGGGTCCCTTTAAGCTTCTTTCGAAATATGAGTACAATATCCCCAACCATTATGATAACGGCACCTTTATCGATCCCGGAGTTTTGGTGGACGACGACGGCAGGGTATACATATACTGCGGCTATCAGGGCAGCTATATGGCGGAGCTTAAGCCGAATATGTACGAGGTGGTTGACGGCAGCTACAAAACGGACATTATTCCCACCGAAGAGCCTTTTTGCTTTTTCGAGGCCTGCTCTCCGAGAAAGGTGGGAAATACATATTATTTAATTTATTCCCCGAAAATCGGCAGCAGACTTGATTACGCCACCTCCGATTCGCCTACGGGACCCTTCGTTTACCGAGGAACAATTGTGGACAACTCTGTGGACTATCCCGGAGGCAACGACCATGGCTCTATCTGCAATATAAACGGTCAGTGGTATATTTTCTACCACAGAATGACAAACGGCACCATTATGAGCAGAAGAGGCTGCGTGGAGCGTATAGAAATACTCCCCGACGGCTCGATTCCTCAGGTGGAGATGACCTCCTTGGGCTTTGACGAAAGCCTTGACCCTTATCGTCCGACCTGCGCCGAAACCGCCTGTGTGCTCAAGGGCGGCTGCCTTGTAACGGAAAAAAGCGTATTTGAGCGTCCCGTTGTAAATATTACCTCGGGCTGCGTCATGGGCTGGAAATACTTTGATTTCGGCGAGGATTATTCGTCTAAAACAATGCAGATAAGGCTGAAAATCCACGGTATGGGCTGCAAGGGCAAAATCCGCATACTTATTGACGGTGAAGAGGGCGAGGAGATTGGCTCGGTGGACTTTGCTGAGGACAGCGGCGTTATAGGAGGAAGGGTAAAGGCGGTTACGGGACGCCATTCCGTTTATCTTATTCCCGAAGGCGGCTATGAGGGCTGGGCGGCAGGAAGCATGAAGGACAGACAGCTCTTTATTCTTGACGAATTTGTATTTATGAAGTAATACTTTCAAAAAACATTCCGATAAGGCACTTATAATCAAAATCGGATGTCCCCCGTCTTTTATGGCAAGCAAAAGGCATAGCCTCA
>DNUB01000062.1:3743-6278 GCA_003508605.1 Oscillospiraceae bacterium
AGGCATAGCCTCATTAGGCGGCGGCTTCCCTTCAGGGTTTTTCATAAAATCGGGGCACTGCCCCTTATTGAAATAAAAAATCTTGAAAATTTCAATAAAAGTGAGGTACTGAAATGAAAAAGATAATTGCGGTATTATGCGCCGCCGTGCTTTTACTGTGCAGCGGCTGTTCATCGGGCAACGAAATGCGTGAAATGACCACGGCGGAAATAGTAAAGGAAATGGGCTACGGCATCAATTTGGGAAATACTCTTGAATCCTGCGGAAACTGGATAAGCGGCGGAAAAACCTCCAACTATGAAACGGCATGGGGAAGCCCCGTTATTACCGAGGAAATGATCAAGGGCTATGCCGACGCAGGCTTCGGCGTGTTAAGAGTGCCCGTGGCCTGGTCCAATATGATGGAAAAGGACGGCACCTATACTATAAATCCCGAATATATGGCAAGAGCAAAGGAGGTCGTTGACTGGGCTCTGGATACGGGTATTTACGTTATCGTAAATATTCACTACGACAACGGCTGGGCAAAAAAATTCCCCGAAGAAAAGGACGAATGCATGAAGCGTTTCAAAGCCATGTGGACTCAGATTGCCGAAACCTTTAAGGATTACGGCGATAAGCTGATGTTTGAAGCGCAGAATGAGGAACTGGGCTGGGAATCCCTCTGGAACAGATGGACGAGCAAAAACGAGGAAGAAAAGCGTTCCTCCTTTGATCTGGTGCTGGAGGTAAATCAGGCATTTGTCGATGTAGTGCGGGGCTCGGGCGGCAACAACGGATTAAGGCATCTCCTTATATCCGGTTATAATACGGACGTGGAGCTGACCTGCGACGAAATGTTCAGAATGCCCGAAGACCCTGCAAACCGTATGGCGGTATCGGTACATTACTATCTTCCCACCACCCTGACTATTATTGACAAGGACGCAAGCTGGGGCAAGGCCGAGACCGAATGGGGCGATGAAGATGATATTGCCGAGCTGAACAAAAACGTGAAGCTGCTTAAAGAGACCTTTGTAGATAAAGGTATTCCCGTTATTGTAGGCGAATACGGCTGCTTCGGCAAAAACAAGACCCGAGAGGTTATCGAAAAATATACCTTAACGGTTTCCTCTTCCCTTTATGAAGCGGGAATGTGTCCCGTTCTCTGGGATACGTCGGGAGACGAATATGACAGAAAGGCGTCCTCCTTCAGAAATCCAGAATTTATCGAAAAGCTTATTGCTCCTTCTAAAAAATAATAGGTAAAGCAGGCACCCCCAAGGCATATGGTCTTTGGGGGTGCTTGCTTTATGTTTTTTTATCTATATAATCAAAATCCGATGTCCCCGCCTTTTGCGGCAGGCAAAAGCCATAGCCTCATTAGGCGGCGGGTTCAATTCAGCCCTTCGGAGGATACGGTCCTCCGCTGAAGCCCAGAGAAGCTTACGCCCTCGGATTTTTTATAAATTCGGGGCGTTGCCTCTTATTGAATACTGATTGCTAAAAAATCGCCGAATATTACATCAAGTATATTTATTTTAGACGATTTTCGTCCTTAAAACGCTTTGGCGACATACCGTTTACCTGCTTGAACAGCCGTGAAAAATAGCTTTGAGTGTCTATTCCGATTCTTGCCGCTATCTCCGAAACGGAAAGCTCGGTGGTCATAAGCAGCTCCTCGGCGGATCTTATCCTCAGCATATTACAGTAGTCGCTGAAATTCATTCCGATTGTGTTCTTAAAATTTCTGCTGAACGCATAATAACTCATATTAGCCATATGCGCCGCCGCCTTCATATCTATTTTGCCGTTGAGATTTGAAAAAACATAGTTTATGACCGCATCCATATTAGGTATTTGGGAAAGGCCCTTCGGGTTTTCGCAAAGCGTTAATTCGCCCTCCTCAAGCATTGCCGCAAGCAGTGCCAGAACAATGTTGCTTTGTCTGAGATCGTTTAAAATATTGGATTCGGGAAAAATATCGGAGCCGGACTCTTGCCTTTCAAGGCAAAATCTGATAAGATATTGAATAACGGAATAAACCTTCCCCCCTTTTGCGGGAGAGAATAGAGGAGAGGCTTTTTCCGGGCGTGAAAGCGCATATTTGCTTTCAATTTTCGGGGAGTTGTTTATCAGAAACTTAGGCAAAAACTGTATTATAAGCGTTTGTGACGAGGTAATATTCCTGCTGGAGTGAAAAGCAAGCGGCGGGATCACCAAAAGCGTGTTTTCCTCCAAAATATGATTTTTGCCGTACAGAAAATGATAAATGCTTCCCTTCGCCTGATACACCAGCTCATAATGCATATGACAGTGCAGGGGAAAATGCCCGTCCTCGTCCGAGCTGTATACGTTGCAGCTGGTGTTTATAGCTTCGGGAACCTCCCACTGTTGAAATCTTCCTTGAAAAAACATTTTTCACCTCGACGATCTCAGCCTTTGTAAACTGAATTTAGTATAACATATTCCTTTCGGCAAGTCAACCAATTTTTTTGCCGACTCTGAAAATAATTTGTTTGAAATTTCCAAAAAATAATCAAAATCCGATGTCCC
>DNUB01000237.1:0-4316 GCA_003508605.1 Oscillospiraceae bacterium
CCTAATGAGGCTATGCCTTTTGCCCCCGCATAAGGCGGGGGACATCGGATTTTGATTATGAGAAGTATGCTTTTAATGCTTTGTGGATGAATGAGATGGAAATTGCTGTAATTATTTTGGCGTCATTGCTGATAATATGCTGTCTTATCGGCGGCTTTATTTTTGTCGACCTGCGTCGTAATTTAAAAAGCGAAAGAGTAAGGTTCGATAATCTTACCGACAGTACATTTGATTACAAAATGGTGTGGAGCGAGGATCTCTCTCACGTTGAGTTTAACAAGAAGCTGTCCAATCTTTTAATAAGCTGCGGAATAAGTCCCGATAAGGAATATGTTAAAAGCGTTTTCTGCGACAGCTCTCTCAGCTATGAAGGACCCATTTCCCTTTGCGTCAACGCCCTGAGGAAAAGCGGCACTGTTTCGGAATACTATTCCGGAGAGGGAATGAGCGGACTCATTCATTGGAAAAGCGTATCCTTTACTCAGAAGAACGGAAAGCTGAAGATTTATTCCTTAGGCAGGGACATAAGCGGAGAAACCGTTTCCAGAAAGGTTACCGAAGAGCTGAGGGAGGAGCTGCTTGAGGAATTTGAGGGCATCAGAAGGGCGGAGGAAAACGCCCTTGCGGGATTCTTTTCTTTTATTGTGGAGGGCGAGAATATTTTTGTAAAAACCACTCCCCGCATCTGCGGCTTATGGGGATTTGAAAATACCGATTCCGTTCCTCTTGACAGCATTTACGCCTTAATGAAGCCCGACAACGTTTTGGAGGTTCAAAGAGACGTCGCCCGCTTTTTGTCGGGAGTAAGCGATGAAATTTACAGCGAGGCTTTTATCAAAATAATTTCGGGGGCTTATCGGAGCTATACCATTCAGTGCAGGTACAACAAGGGAATCACCGATTACCGTTATTTAAGAACGGGTCTTATTTTTGACAACACCTCCGGCAGACAAAGCCGCGAGGATTCCTTCAAGGACAGGCAGAAGGAGCCTATTACGGGTCTTTATGACCGTACGGGCTTTATGCTTGAGGGAAAAATTTATCTTGAAAATAGCGGTGAGAAGAAAAACAGCGTCGTTTTGGTATGCTTACATGTAACAAGGCTCAGGAAAATTTCCATGCTTTTCGGAATAGAGGTAAGCGACGTTTTATCCAAGCTGTATGCGGAAACTTTAAAAAGAGTGGTGGGCGACGATGCGGTTATCGGAAAGGTCGGAGCGGAGGATTACGCCGTAGTTTTCAGAACCCTCGACAGAGAAGAAGTGGAAAAACTGATGAAAAGGGTTAGTATTGTTGTGGAAAATCACTGCGACAATAAGACCTTGCCTGCGGTTTTAAAGGAACAGTCCACATTTTTGGCGGGAGCCTGCTTTTATGACGGCATAGACGATATTGCCGTGCTTTATAATAAAGCAAGTGTGACCCTTTTCAACGGCAGCAGAGATCCGGGCAAAATATGCAGCTTTTTTGATTCCGAGGTTGAGAAAAAGGTTTCGGGAAGAGATATTGTCGAAAACGAAATAGGCGAGGCATTAAAGCGGGGTGAGCTGGAGCTTTATTATCAGCCGAAGATAAGCGTCGGTACAGGGGAAATTGTGGGCGCAGAGGCTCTTATGCGATGGAATCACAGAACGCAGGGTCTGATAATGCCTAACGAGTTTATACATATTGCGGAGGAAATGGGCATAATCACAAAGATCGACGAATGGGGTCTTTTGCAGGCCTGCAAGCAGAATAAGATATGGCAGGAGAAGGGTTATCCGCCGATAGTGATCAGCGTGAATATGTCGCAGGCGCAGCTGTATCAGACCGATGTGGTGGCTACCGTAAAAAACGCATTGGAGGAATCGGGTATTTCTCCCCAATATATCGAGGTCGAGCTTACCGAAACCATGGCTATGGTGGATATTGACAGAACCATCAGCATACTTAAATCCTTAAAGGAGCTGGGAGTATCGATATCTATGGACGACTTCGGAACGGGTTATTCTTCGCTTTCCTCCCTGAAGATACTGCCTATAGATTTGCTTAAAATTGACAGGAGCCTTGTTTACGACATTGAGACAAACGACACGGCACGTCATATTACAAAAGCCATATGCGAGCTGGGCAAGGCTATGGATCTTACGCTTTTGGCGGAGGGAGTTGAAAATAACGCTCAAAGGGACATTTTGGAGGAGCTTGGCTGCGATATTATTCAAGGCTTTTTATACAGCAAGCCCCAGCCGCCTGCGGTGGTTGAAAGGAATTTCCTTATTCCTGCCTTTGACAGATGCAAAAAGGCAGCCGAGCTTAATAAAGGAGCAAATGGTAATATATGATTAACCGACAACAAATGAGGGTTGCGGCAATACATGATCTGTCGGGCTTCGGACGCTGCTCCCTTGCGGTTATTATGCCTGTTTTAAGCGCAATGGGCATTCAGTGCTGCCCCGTTCCCACTGCGGTTTTGTCTACTCACACAGGGGGATTTGAGGATATTGTTATAAAGGATATGACCGATTATATCAGTCCCGCCCTTGAGCAGTACAAAAAGCTGGGAATAGGCTTTGACGCAGTTTACAGCGGTTTTTTGGCTTCCACCGAGCAGATAGACCATTGTCTTGAGTTTTTTTCATATTATAAGAACAGCTTAAAGGTGGTGGATACGGTTATGGGAGATCACGGAAAGCCTTACCGCACCTGTACTCCCGAGCTGTGCAGGCGAATGGGCGAGCTGGTGGACGTGGCTGACGTGATAACGCCCAATCTTACCGAGGCGGCTATCCTTTTGGGCGAAAAATATCCGCCGGAGCTTACCGCAGGTACCGTAAAGAGCTGGCTTGCCCGACTTTGCGAAAGAGTCAGGGTGGCGGTTATCACAGGGGTGCCTCTTGCAGACGGCGTTAACGCAAATGTGGGCTTCGACAGGGAGAAGGGCGGCTTTTGGAGAGTTGACTGCGATTATGTTCCCGCCAGCTATCCCGGCACGGGGGATATTTTTGCAAGCGTTCTTACGGGAGGACTGCTGAGGGGGGACAGCCTGCCCATCGCTATGGAGAGGGCCACCGTGTTCACTCAGACGGTCATAAAGAACACATACAGCTACGGACTCGAGCCTCGAAACGGGGTTATGTTCGAGCCGTATCTCGGCAGACTTTACGACGACCCGCCGTGCGGTTTTAAACGGTTTTAGTGCAATATGATTTGCATAAAAACAATTTATAATTGAAATGAGGAAAAAGATGAGAATTGTGATGATTTTGAAAAAGCTGCTTAAAATGGCGGCTTCGGTGGGTCTTGCCTTTTTAGTATGCGGCTCGTTGTTCGATACGATTGCAGCGAGTCAAGGGTATATGGCAGACCTGAAGCCCCATTTTATTGTGGTATTTGCTTTAGCGTTTTATGCCGCCTGTACCTTATCGGCATTTTTATTTCAAAAGGGCTTTGCTGTTTTTTCCATAGTATCCTTTCCTTTACCTATGCTATTGTGGGAGCACTCGGTTTGACTTCTCTCTCCGTTTTTGTTGTTCCTCTTACCCAGTTTTATGAATATGTTGTGGTAGCTTTGGCTGCCGTGGCACTGTTTTGGGCTCCCGTATTCGATATAATAAGAGTTATACGGGGCGACGACTGATGAAGGTCGGAGGCTGAGATATAAATAATACTAAATCTCAATAAAAATCAGAAAAATCCACCGATAAAGCCCGAATGCGTGGCTTAAACGTAAAATATGCAAGGAGATGAAAACAATGCTTATCAATGCAGCAGCTCCATGCAGAGTCTGAGGAGACTGCATGGAGGAACGGCTATGTGCTGATTTCCTCAGGCTTTGCTTCTGTTTTTGGAAATTTTTATTGTATTTCTGATTATAAAGGAGCAAAGATATGAAGAATTTTAAGAAAAGTGATTTTTTTGAGTTAAAAAACTTCTTTATTCTGTGGGGTACACAGAGTATATCCCTGCTTGGCAGCAGTATGACGGGGTTTGCGCTGACCCTGTGGCTGTATGAGCAGACGGGCTCTTCGCTGAATACGGCGGCTCTTACCATATGCTCATATGCGCCTTATGTTTTAATGAGCATATTTGCGGGAGCTTTGACAGACCGACTGAACAAAAAGAAGACTATGCTTGTTTGTGATGCGCTGGCGGTAATGTGTACCATAACCATATTTGTGCTGTTCAGTACAAATTGTCTGGCGGTATGGCATTTATATGTTCTGAATGTGGTTTCGGGGCTTATGAATACGGTGCAGCAGCCCGCTTCCGAGGTGGCGGTGACCCTCCTCACCCCCCGGCAGCACTACCAGCGAATGGGAGGGCTCCAGGCCTTCTCC
>DNUB01000237.1:4516-5480 GCA_003508605.1 Oscillospiraceae bacterium
GGTGCAGCAGCCCGCTTCCGAGGTCGCTATGACCCTTATTATTCCCGAAAAGCATTACCAAAGGACAAGTGGGCTCCGCCAACTGTCAAGGTCGCTGGTAACAATAATAAACCCCATGATTGCCACAGCGGTTTATTCACTGGCGGGACTTACAGGCGTGATAGCAATTGATGTGTGCAGCTTTTTGATTGCCTTTATCTCCCTTATGTTTTTTGTGAAAATTCCCGATATCAAGAACAATAAAAGCGAGAAGGTGCTGAGCCTTGCAAAGGAAGGACTCGTTTTTTTGAAAAACAACCCCTTGATTATGACGGTTATTATATTTATGTCGGGGGTAAATTTGATAGCTTCGGCTTTTGACGCAGTCTTGCCCGGCTATGTGCTGCCTAATCCGAGGGGTGGCACATATATTTTGGGAATTGTTACCTCCTGTGCAGGCGTTGCCATGATTGTGGGTGGTTTGATCGTTTCGGTTTTGCCTAAACCTAAGGACAGGGTAAGGATCGTTTATCTTACTATGCTGTTTTCGTTAGGTACTGAAAACTTTCTGTTAGCGTTTTCAAGAGAGCCGATAGTGTGGTGTGTTGCTCAGGTTATCGGATATATTCTTGTGCCGATTATGGACGCAAATCTTGATATGATCCTTAGGACTAACATTCCCGTGGAGCTTCAGGGTCGTGTTTACGCCTGCCGCAACACCTTCCAGTTTTTCACAATTCCCATAGGACTGTTTTTAGGCGGCTTTATGGTGGACAATGTATGCGAGCCCTTTATGAGCGCATACGGAGATTTGGCGGTTCTGAAAGTGCTTTTCGGCGTGGGCAAAGGCTCGGGGGCTGCGCTTATGATGTTTTTGCTTGGTATACTGGGAGTTTTGATTTGCCTTATAATGGGCAGGAGATTAAAGAAGTATCATTATAACCAATAATTTATTTTTAAAAGGGACATTTTTGTCCCTTTTAAT
>DNUB01000330.1 GCA_003508605.1 Oscillospiraceae bacterium
ACCAAAAGCCAAACGCAGTTTAAAAATCCCTCGCAGGATCACAGCCACAAAACGAAAAAAACACCCCCAATACGGTTATAAAAAAAACAGCCCACCGCCAGGTGAAAAAAATGTTGTTAAATTCATTACGATTTTCGGAGTAGAACCGGAACATAAAAGGGGGTTGCATTTCCGGTTAAAATATGCTATACTGTGTTTAAATTATAAAGATCGGAGCTGAAAAAATGAGGAATTTTTCTTGCTAAAATTCGGGCGTTAATTTAATTTGCGGCAATACCGCTTATTTGTTATGCCCAAACTGCAAGAAAAACGTTTTTTCGGCTAAAAAGCAGTGTCATAGCGTTGCAAAGCAATGCGAAGGCATAACAAAACCTTGTAACTGTCTTTTTATCGGCTGTAAGAGCATTTTCTTGCAGCCGTATTTGTTTTTATCAAAAAGAAAGGCAGGCACAGCAATGTCAATAATAAGCATAACAAATCTTACCTTTGCATATGACGGCGGGTATGAAAACATTTTTGAAAATGTATCCTTCCGTATCGACACCGATTGGAAAATTGGACTGACGGGGCGCAACGGAAGAGGAAAAACCACTTTTCTTAAGCTGCTTATGAAGCAGTACGAATACGAGGGTACCGTTTCCGCTTCAACGGAATTTGAGTATTTCCCCTATGAGGTAAGCTCCGGGGATTCAACCGCTCTTGGTGCGGTTGAGCAAATAGCTCCGGGCGTTCAATATTGGCAGATATTAAAGGAAATCAATCTTTTGGAGACGGAGGAGGAGATTCTGTATCGCCCCTTTAACACCCTGTCAAAGGGGGAACAGACAAAGATCCTTTTGGCGGCAATGTTTTTAAGGGAAAATTCCTTTCTGCTTATAGACGAACCCACAAACCATTTGGATATAAAGGGACGTGAATCCGTCAGCCGCTATCTTAACGGCAAAAAGGGCTTTATATTGGTTTCCCATGACCGCTTGTTTTTGGACGGCTGCATAGATCACATTCTGTCTATCAACAAAACGGATATCCAAATCCAAAAGGGCAATTTCTCCTCCTGGCTGATAAATAAGGAAAGGCAGGACAGCTTTGAGCTGGCGGAAAACAACAAGCTCAAAAAGGAAATAAAGCGCATGGAAAAAGCCGTAAAGGAAACAGTCCGCTGGTCGGATAAGGCGGAAGCGCGAAAAATCGGTATAGACCCGATTAAGGTAGATAACAAAAAAGGTTACCGTCCGTTACAGGCTGCCAAATCAAAAAAGCTTATGGCAAGGGCTAAGGCTATTGAAACAAGGCGGGAAAATGCCTTGGAGGAAAAAACGAAGCTGCTGAAAAACACGGAAACCGCCGACAAGCTGAAAATCGGGCAGCTTGAATACCGTTCGGAGCGGTTGCTGACCGTACAAAAGCTGTCTGCGGCTTACAGCGAAAAGCCACTGTTTGAAAATCTTTCCTTTGAAATAAACATGGGCGACCGTATATGGCTTAAAGGAAAAAACGGGTCGGGAAAATCAACGCTTATCAGGCTTATGCTTGAAGCATCGGAGGGAATTTGTCAAAACGGGCTTATTGAAAAGGGCAGCGGTCTTAAAATTTCTTATGTCCCCCAGGACGCATCGGGTTTAAAGGGACGGCTGTCGGATTATGCAAGGGAATATGATATAGAGGACAGCTTATTTAAGGCGATTTTAAGCAAGCTGGATTTTTCGGACCTGAGATTTGACAGAAAAATCGAGGATATGAGCCAAGGGCAAAAGAAAAAGATCCTTATTGCAAGAAGCCTGTGCGAAAAGGTACATTTGCATATATGGGACGAGCCGATGAATTATATTGATGTTATTTCGAGAATGCAGATCGAGGAAATGCTGCTCGAATATAAGCCAACTGTGCTGTTTGTGGAGCACGACGGGGCTTTTGGCGAGAAAATAGCCAATAAGGTTATATCTCTTGACAATATTGGGCTTTTGAGCTAAAATTAACCTATAATACCGGGGCTTGCTTGAAAAGTCGGGAACGCCGCCTTTTTCCGAAAAGGCTCATTTTCGGCGTCAAAATATCTCGTCAAATATCGGTTCGACTGCATTTTTCCCTCGGCTCCAACCATTTTGGGGCAAAAAGACCGCCCTCCTTTTATTTTCAAGCAGGCCCTAATTCCAAAGGATCGTATAAATGGATAAACTCAAGCTTTTAAAAGACATTTTCGGTCATTCCGATTTCAGAAAAGGACAGGAGCAGGCGGTAGACTGCCTGTTGGGCGGCGGAGATTTGCTGGCGGTAATGCCCACAGGTGCGGGAAAATCCGTTTGTTATCAGCTTCCCGCACTTATGATGAAGGGTATCACCCTTGTTATTTCTCCGCTGATTTCCCTTATGCAGGATCAAGCGGCCGCCCTTACGCAAAACGGCGTTTCCGCCGCCTTTCTTAACAGCTCCCTTTCCTCGGAGGAGTATATGCTTACCCTGCAGATGGCTCGAAACGGCGTTTACAAGCTGCTTTATGTTGCACCGGAAAGGCTTGATTCGGAAAGCTTTGTTAATTTTGCATCTCATACGGAAATATCTATGATAACGGTTGACGAGGCGCACTGTATAAGCCAGTGGGGACAGGATTTCCGCCCTTCATATCTGAGGATCGCAGACTTTATAGCCGCTTTGCCCAAAAAACCTGTTATCAGCGCATTTACCGCCACGGCTACAGATAAGGTAAGAAGCGATATTAAGGAAAAATTAGGACTTAACGATCCTATGGAGATAGTTACGGGCTTTGACCGTCCAAATCTGTTTTTTGAGGTGATAAAAGCCGACACAAAAGTTAAGCCGATTGTTTTAAAGGAGCTGCTAAACCGCTTTTCCGACCGCAGCGGCATAATCTACTGCAACACTCGAAAGCAGACGGAACAGGTATACGGCTTCTGCAAGGAGCAGGGAGTTGAAACCTCCATATATCATGCGGGAATAAGCGATAAGCTGCGAAAAAGCAATCAGGAGGATTTCATATACGATCGCACAAGGGTAATGGTAGCCACAAATGCCTTCGGAATGGGAATTGACAAGTCGAACGTAGGCTTTGTCATACATTACAGTATGCCCAAAAGCCCCGAAGCCTACTATCAGGAAGCGGGACGAGCCGGGCGAGACGGTACGGCGGCTGACTGTGTGCTGCTTTACTGCGGAGCGGATCTTAACACCGCCCTGTACTTTATAGATAATATGGAGGGCGAGGGGCTTACCCCGGAGGAGCTGGCAGAGGTAAAAAAGCAGGACAGAAAACGTCTTGACGCTATGGTGGAATACTGTAATACCACCGACTGCCTTAGAGAATTTCTGTTAAATTACTTTGGCGAAAAATGTGAAAGCTGTTCGGGCTGCTCCAACTGCAACGGGGATTTTCGAATCGAGGACATTACCGACCCTTCTCAAAGAATAATTTCCTGTATATACCGCCTGAGCGAAAGAGGAAAACGCTTTGGCACAAATATGGTTGCGGATATTTTAAAGGGCAGCAGGGCGCAAAAGGTTATAAACGGAGGCTTTGATAAGCTTTCCACCTTCGGCATAATGTCAAATTACGATAAAAAGCGAATTTCCGAGCTTATAGATATTTTGGTCAAGCAGGAATATCTGCGCCGCAGCGACGACGAATACCGAATCCTGTACATAACCCAAAAGGGAGACAAGGCAATCAGAGAGCGGCAGAAAATTACCGCCAAGTTCCTTGTGCGCAGGGAAACCGTTTCCGAGCTGTTCAGAGGCAGCATAACCCTCAAAAATCCTGCTGCGTCGCAGCTTACCGACGATGATACAGAGCTTTTAAAGCAGCTGAAGGAGCTGCGCTTCACTCTTGCAAAAATGAGCAGACTGCCCGCCTATATGGTTTTCAGCAATGCGACCTTAGAGGATATGGCTGTAAAAAGACCCGTTACCAAGGGAGAGTTTTTGCAGGTAAACGGCGTGGGAGAAGCTAAGCTTAATATGTACGGAGAAAAATTTATAGAGAAAATAAAGGAGTTTAATAAAAGTGAGCAGAGGGAGGGCAAATCGGCTGAGAGAAGCCACACCCACACCAATGACTCTTACGGCAACGAGGATTATGACAGGGAGCTGTTTCGTGAATTAAAGCTGCTGATGAATGCTATAAAAAAGGAACAAGGCTCGCCCTTATGCTTTACCGACACCACGCTGAGAAGTATTGCCGCAAAGATGCCGTTAAACAAAACGGAATTTATGAGGATAAGCGGAGTGGGGGAACAGAAGTTTGACGCTTTCGGAAACAGGTTTATAGAAAAAATAAAGGAATACTTATAAAAATGAATTTACAGATATTCGGCACAAAAAAGTGCAACGATACAAAAAAAGCCCAACGCTTTTTTAAGGAGCGGGGCATAAAATTTCAGTTTATCGACCTTGCTCAAAAAAGTATGAGCAGGGGAGAGTTTAATTCGGTGTGCAGTGCCTTAGGCGGTATGGATAAGGTAATCGACACCGAAAGAGACGAATATGTTAATGTAAAGTACCTTTTGCCCGAGGCGCAGACGGAAAAGATACTTGAAACTCCCTCCCTTTTCAGAACGCCTATTGTAAGAAACGGAAAAAATGTTACGGTGGGAAACTGCCCTGATGTGTGGAAAGCATGGATCGGTAAATAAATCCCCCTGTCCGGAATTTTCCTTAGGTCTGAAAGCTTATGTAATCTCCCTCCGTGTTCGTAACAGGCGCAACATTCAGCATATAATCCTTTTCATACTCTGCTCCCGAATCCGTCAGACGGTTTTTTACAGCGTTAAAGGCGGTTTCGGGGGTATTGTTTTCTTGGCTTAAATGCCCTAAGGTAATGCTTACCGTGCCGTTTTTCACAAGTTTTTCGCAAAATTCGGCGCTGTCGTTATTGGATAAATGTCCGTTATTTCCCGATATGCGCTGTTTCAGGTAATATGGATATTTTGTATTGCTGCGGAGCATTTCGGGCTGATAGTTGGATTCTAAAAAAACGGTTCGGCAGCCTGTAAGGTTTTTTTCCACCTCCCCGGTAATATGACCTAAATCGGTGCAAAAGCCCAATTTGGTTTTCCCGAAGTCAAAGGCATAGCCCACGCTTGAAGCGGCGTCGTGAGGCGTGGGAAAGCTTTTTATTTCTGCGTCAAAGCCAATCGCTTTTAATTCGTCAAGAGTATGTAGGTTGGCGGTGGAGATCACAAGCTGATTTTTTATAAGATAGCTTAGGGTAGGCTCTGCGGCATATATGGGAATTTGCGTTTTTTTGGTAAGGGTTAAAAGCCCCTTCACATGATCTATATGCTCATGGGTAATAAGAACAGCCTTTACCGAGCTTATATCTGCGTCTATTAAAGCCAGCCCGGTGCAAAAGGCCTTGAAGCTGCAGCCAACATCGATGGCTATTCCCTGTTCCCTTGTGCCTATGTAGGTGGAATTGCCTTTGCTTGAGCTGCAAATAGGTAAAATCTTCATTGTTTTGTTTCCGTTCCTTAACGTATTACCGTTCATTTACTCTTTTTTAGTGCCAATGACAATTTGTAAATTTATACTAATTCTTGACCGAAAGCAGACAATCTTTGCGGTCTGATTTTCGCAAATCTTTTGTCTACTTTCAATCAAGAATTAGTATTAAAATAACTATCAGTTCATAAGCCGTTCCTCATTCCGCCAATATATGCAAATAAATCACCGCCAAATCAACGGTGATTTATTTCTATTTTTAAAGTGCCTTTCTCATGCCGTCGGTGAATACCCGCTTAACAATATCGGCACCTAAATTCCTAAGCTTAACCTCCATATCCTCATAACCTCTTTCGATATGGTAGATATCCTCAATTTCCGTAATGCCGTTTGTGGCAAGTCCCGCTATAATCAACGCCGCTCCCGCTCTTAAATCCGAAGCCTTGACAGGTGCGCCGGTGAGATGCTCCACACCCTCGATTATCGCTACCTTTCCGTCAACGGAAATGTCTGCGCCCATTCTTCTCAATTCGTCGACGTAACGGAAACGGTTATCAAACATACTTTCCGTTACAATGCTTGTTCCCTGCGCCATGGTGAGCAGTGCGGTAAGCTGAGGCTGCATATCCGTGGGAAAACCCGGGTGGGGCATAGTCTTTACCGTGGTTTTTTCGTATTTGTCCTGTCCAATAACACGAAGATATTCGTCATGCTCCTCAATCACAACGCCTATTTTCCTCAGCTTTGAGGTAATAGGCTCAAGATGCTTTGGTATGATATTATTGATAATAACATCGCCCTTGGTTGCCGCCGCAGCTATCATATAGGTTCCCGCCTCGATTTGGTCGGGGATAACCGTGTATTCCGTGCCATGAAGGTGCTTAACGCCTCTGATCTTGATAACATCGGTACCTGCACCCATAATGTCTGCGCCCATGGAATTAAGGAAATTGGCAAGATCCACAATATGAGGCTCCTTGGCAGCATTTTCGAGAATAGTCAGTCCCTCCGCCTTGCAGGCCGCCAAAATAGCATTTATGGTAGCTCCCACGGTAACCCTGTCAAAATAGATCTGTGTTCCTATCAGCTTGTCCGCCTGTATATCCACAATACCGTGTTCTATGGTATAGCTTGCACCCAACGCCTTAAAGCATTTCAAATGCTGGTCAATAGGTCTGTCGCCTAAATCGCAGCCGCCCGGCATGGAGACCCTTGCTCTGCCGAAGCGGTTAAGCATAGTGCTTAAAAAATAGTAGCTCGCCCTCATGGAACGTGCCAATTCGTAGGGCACGACCTTGTCCCGTATGTGGGTCGTATCTATTCTGATGGTGTTTTTGTTGATGATTTTTACTTCCGCTCCCATTTCGTTAAGGATCTTTAAGTCAATGGAAACATCGTTTATTTCGGGAACATTATAAAGCGTACAGGGTTCTTCGGCTAAAATCGTTGCAGGAAGAATCGCAACCGCCGCATTTTTTGCTCCGCTGATATTTACAGTACCATTTAATCTTTTTCCGCCGTTTATAATAAATTTATCCAATTCTAAAAGCCTGCCTCTTAATTTTTTTGAGGTTCCCGGTAAAGCATCGGAACATGTTCTTAACTTCTCACCTGTGAAAACCGTTTTCGGTATTCGTAAAAATGTGTGTTATTTCTTTAACAGTATTGAAGCTCTTAACCAATATTCCCGCAATGCAGGAAAACTACTCTTTACACTATTATAGTATAACAAAATACATATGGTATATTACATAACCTGCGCATTCACACATTTGTTAATTATATCACATAATAACTGAAAAAGGAAGTGATTATTCAAAATTTCTACAATTTAACCAACAAAAGCCAATATTGCTTAAAGATTTTATACACTGCAAGGCAGAAATGCTAAAGTATCAATAAAAAAGCATATCTTGAAATACCCGGTGAAAATCTTCGCAATACTGAATTTTGTCATTTTATTCCGTTGCCTCGGGTACTGAAGCCGATGCTGCGGCTGTTTCAGGTTCAGCCTCGGTTTCCCGGCCGGAGACTGTAGCGGGCGTGTTGTTGTCGTCCACTATTACCTCTTGTGTCGCCTGAGTTTTTGAGGGTGCTCTTGTAGTCTTTGTCTTTTCCGTAACGGTGGTTTCCGCAGGAGCGATTCTTATGACTTCAATTTTTTCTATAATAATTTCGTCGATAGGCTTTGATGCGATATCCTGTTTATCGTCGGATTTGTTTCCGTTTACCGTTTCAACGCCGTTGATTTTTTCCAATACGTCGTAACCGTCCACCACCTGTCCGAAAACAGTGTCCTTGCCGTCAAGATCAAACAAGCCGCCCACCTGCGAATAACGCTCCTTTACCTCGGCGGGCATATTGCTTAATTTGCTGCTGTAATCCTTATAATACTCCTTGTCCGTATCAAGCATTTTCCCGCCTATTTCCTCGTCGGCAAGCTGAGCCTTTATGGTTTCCGCCAGCTCGTCGATCTTTGCGGGAGTTTTATTGTTTACTATGTAAAACTGCCGATAGTTGCCGTCCTCGCTTTTCGCCATACACAGTGCGCCGTAATAATGGCACATATACTTTGAGGTTTCCTCGGCAAAATATTCCTGCTTTGCCACGTTTCCGTCAAAGCCCGTACCTGTAAGAGATCCGCCCTGTATAAGCTTATCCTTAACCACACGGTGAATTGTTCTTCCGTCATAGGATTTGTCCTCGGCAAGCTTTATAAACCGCTTTACCGCATTGGGTGCGGCGGTGGGAAAAAGCTTAACCGTTATATCTCCGTAATCAAGTATGCTTATTACCGCAAAAACATCTCCCTCCTCGAGAGATACCTCCTCGGTATTGCCCATAAAGCCTTTTTCGCCTGAGCATCCTGCCGCTGCAGTCAGGCATAAAGCTGCCGCAGCAGCTGCCGCAATTCTTTTTATAGTTTTCATGGCTTCTCCTTTATGAGTTTTTTTGATATTCGATTATATCTATATGCTTTACAAAAATGTCTTCCTTCGGAACGGCGGTTTCTTCGTCGACCTCTGCGCTCATAATTTTTTCCATTACCTCCATTCCCTCAACTATCTGACCGAAAACCGTCTGCATTCCGCTTAACGTGGGCAAAGAGCCGTGCTCTACCCAAGCGTCGATAAGCTCTTGAGGGAAAAGCTGTTTGCCGTCCTTCTGAACGCTTTTTAAGGTTTCGATATCCTCCTCGGTAAAGTCAAAGGTGTTGCAGATAATATATCTGCTGTCTCCGTAACCCGCAGTGGTGGAATAAGAGCAAAGCGCACCCTTAAAGGGCCACAGATTGGGAGTATATTCGTTTTCTATAAGCTGTCCGTCGTTTGACGCTCCCGTTGAGCCGTCATTTGCAGCCGAACCCGTTGCGGCAAAGCGTGTTTCATATACCGCATAGATCTTTGTGTTATCGTAATATCCGTCCTTAGACCTGTTGACAAAATTATCCACGGTATTGGGAGCGTATTCGGGATAAAGCACCGCAGTCATATCGCCTAAGGTGGTATGAATAACCGCAGCTAACCGACCCTCCTCCGGCTCCTCAAGCTGTACCATCGTCATTGCGGAAAAATCGTAATCCTTAGCCCTGCTGGTGTAGGTGTTTCCCATAAGTGCGGAACAGCCGCCGGTAAATATACAGGAGGCTGCAAGCAGTGCAGCAAGAAGCTTTTTAATTCCGTTAATATTCCTTTTCAATTTGATTCCTTTCTTGTCCCATGGGGCGTAAGACTTAATAGTATAACACATTATATTATATATTCAAATTGCGTCAAAGTCAAGGTTCTGTTTTCAAAATCATTAAATAAT
>DNUB01000035.1:0-704 GCA_003508605.1 Oscillospiraceae bacterium
TCTGTTTTAGCATATTCCTCCGCATCTCCGAAAAATGATGCTTCAGGAGAAAGGTGAAGAACCTTATTGGCATATTTCATAGCATTTGAAATATCATGAGAAATCATTATTATAGTAACGTTGTGAACCTTATTCAAATGGTTTATAAGATCGTACATTTCCGCAGTTACTACAGCGTCAAGTCCCGTAACCGGCTCGTCCAGCAGCAAAAGCTTGTCCGTTGCGCACAAAGCTCTTGCGATCAGCACCCTTTGCTGCTGTCCTCCCGAAAGGTCCCGAAAGCTCTTTTTCTGAATATCTTCTAAATGCAGATGGTGCATACACTTGTCTGCTCTTTTCTTTTGTTCCTTGGTGTAAAAGGGACAAATTCCTCCCGAACCCAAACAGCCCGATAGAATAACCTCTCTTACCGCAGCGGGAAAATCCTTTTGCAATGGACTTTGTTGAGGTAGATATCCTATTTGTCTCGGAGTGATCCCGTTAAATAAAATTTTACCCTTTGAGGCTTGCTTTAACCCTAAAAGCCCCTTTATAAGCGTGCTCTTTCCCGAACCGTTTTCTCCCAGCAGCAGCATATAATCTCCCTGCTCCAGGAAAAAGGAAACATTGTTTAAAACAGTTATTCCTTCATAGGACATACTTAAGTTTTTACATTCAATCAGCTTCAATATTAAGTCCTCTTTTCAAATGCTCAAGATTTTTAC
>DNUB01000035.1:1003-6343 GCA_003508605.1 Oscillospiraceae bacterium
CTCAAGATTTTTACACATTAAATCAATATATGTTATTCCGTTTTCAAAGTCATCTCTCGAAACGGTATGGCAGGAGTGAAAAAGCAGCGGTTCTGCGCCCGTTTCAGAGGAAATTGTATCTGCAATTTTTCTTGCGCTGAACTCTATATAAAATACGGATGAAATTTCGTTTTCATTTATTTTGCGGATTAAAAACATCATGGTTTTTGCACTTACATCGGAATCGGTGCTGCAGCCGGGAAATGCTGCATAGTAATTTAATCCGTATTCGTCAAATAAATATCTGAAAGGGAATCTGTCGCCGAAAACAACGGTTTTGTTTGCCGCCTTTGAAACGGCATTGCGGAAATCCTTATCCAATTTGTCTAATTTTTTTGAATAATCATCAAAATTCGACCGATAAAAGTCCTCGTTTTCTTTATCGGCCGAGATCATCGCTTTTGCAATCGCTTCCGATATTTTTTTGGCGTTTTTGGGCGAGGTCCAAACATGCTCGTCATATTCCGTTTCATCTTCATTTGCTATAGGAAGCTTTTCCGTCATACCATTTGAAATTTCTTCCTCAACAATATCCACACACTCCATCATTTTTATTACTTTTATATTTTCCGCTTCAATGGAATCAAGTATAACATTCGACCATATATCCGATTCACCGCCTGCGCATATGAAAATATCGCATTCCTTTACGGCAATAATATCCTGCGGGGAAGGCTCATAGGAATGACTTTCTCCTCCGGGCGTTACAAGCATTTTTAAAGAAATTTTTTCTTTTCCGATCTGTCTTGCAAAATCATACTGCGGAAAAATCGTTGTAACGATTTTCAGCTTGTCTTCTTTAGTATCATCATTATAACGGGGAATTGAACAGGCTGAAAAAACAAAAGCAATATATAGGATTGCAGTTAAAAGCGAAATCCTTCTATTCATTTGAGCACTCCTCGCAGACTCCGTATAAAACGGTTTTAGTGTTATCTACAATAAATTTGTGATGCTCAAAAATGTGCTTTTCCAAGTCTGAAAGATAATCACATTCCAAATGCATCAGCTTTCCGCATTCAATACATTTTAAATGAAAATGCTGATGACAATTTTTATTGCCGTCCACATACTGAAAACAGGCACTTCTGCCTTCCTCGCAAATGTATTTTCTTACGCTGCCCTCCTTGATAAGCTTTTCCAGGGAGCGGTAAACAGTGGTTTTCCCCACCTCGCAGTTTTTCTCCTTTAAAATGACGGATATCTCGTCGGCAGTAAGATGCTTTGAACTGTTTTCAATAAGGCAGTTAAGAATTTGCGAACGCTGGCGTGTTTTGTAAATCTTTTGTTCCTTCTTCTTTTCCATTATAAGCTCCTGATATGAAATTGATTTTCATTTTCATATTATATATTTTTTCCTTCCCTTTGTCAAGTCAGTAATATATTTAAAAGGTCGGTCATAAATATAAACAAGCTCTAAAAGAAAGGAAGTTATAAAATGGTAAGTGCTAAAGTTGCCTGCAATGACGTTTTATCATATTTAGGCTCGTTAGGTACGGTAATAGCAAGGTCAAAGTATAGAGCAGCCGATATATGTGAGGTACGGTTAAGAGCGGGCAGACCCATAGCTTTGGAAACTTTCAGGGAGAGATTTGTGCTTGATAAAACCGTTTCACAGCAGGAGATAAACGAATGCTTCAAAAGCTTTTGCAATTACTCAATCCATAGCTACGAGAAAGAGATAAAAAGCGGATATATTACTCTTAGAGGGGGACACAGAGCGGGTTTTTGCGGAACGGCCGTAATAAAGGACGGAAAATTAGAGGGAATCAAGGATATAAGCGGCATCAAT
The DNA here is from genome assembly GCA_003508605.1 of Oscillospiraceae bacterium. Taxonomy (GTDB): domain Bacteria; phylum Bacillota; class Clostridia; order Oscillospirales; family Ruminococcaceae; genus Ruminiclostridium_E. The sequence continues at coordinate 2,835 of DNUB01000035.1, forward strand.
TTAAGAATAGCGAGAGAAATAACGGGCTGTGGGGAAAAGCTTTCCGAAATGGTATTCTCCGAGGACTTCAAAGGTCTTATAATAGCGGGGAAGCCTTTCAGCGGAAAAACAACCGTACTACGTGATTTATGCAGAATTATAGGTAACCGCAGCAAGCTGTCGGTTATTGACAGCAGAGGTGAAATAGGCGCAGTACATTGCGGCGTTCCTCAAAATGATGTGGGCATATTTACAGATATATTAAACGGTTACGGAAAGTCTGAGGGCATGGAGATAGCCACACGGACGCTGTCACCCGAGTATATAGCCTGCGACGAGATAACGGGAGAGGCGGACAGTGTAAAAAAATGTCTTAACTGCGGCGTTAAGATGATTTTCACACTGCATTGCGGAACCCTCGAACAGGCAGAGCAAAACGAAATAGTCAAAACAGGTGCAATAAACCGGATTGTTTTTTTGGGCGGAAGGTTAGGACAGGTTACAGAAACAAAGGAATTGTGATAAGAAAGGAAATTATTATGAATATCCTTCTTGCAATAATTATAGCGGCATTCGGCGGCAGTATAGGAATGTTTTTTTCCTTTAAGCTTAAGGAAAGGGAAAAAACAATGTCTTTAGCTTTATTATTGATCAAGGAATTAGCCGTTCAAATTAGGTATACTAATGCGGAAATCGGTGAAATATTACTTTCAGCCACTCAAAAAGATGAATATAACGCCCTGCTGTTTATAAAAGAATGTGTTAAAACGAATAAAAATGGCGATTATCACTTACTTTGGCGTGAGGGGGTTAAAAAGCAGCCTTTTCTTACCGTTAAAGACCGTGATTTGTTAAATTCCTTAGGCGACAGTTTAGGTCAAACGGATACGGAGGGTCAACTGTCATTTTTGGAAATGTATGAGGAGCTTGTAAAGAGAAGAATTGAAGAGGCATCAACGGAATATGCGGATAGAGGCAGAGTATACCGCTCGGTAGGCTTGCTTTGCGGTTTGGCGGCAGGCATTATGGTTTTGTGACGGGAGGCGGAAATATGGATGTGGATCTGATCTTTCAGATAGCTGCGATAGGTATTGTTGTAGCGGTTCTTAATATGCTGCTTCAGCGTTCGGGCAGGGAAGAACAGGCAATGATGACGACCATTGCAGGACTTATTGTGGTTTTGATGATGATAATAACACAGATAAGCATTTTATTTGAAACAATAAAGCAGGTGTTTAACCTTTATTAGAGAAAAATAACTAGGGCGTATCTGAAAACCAAGCTATTTTGTATAATTTCGCTAAATGCGTGGCGATCTCAAGGAAAAAAGCGGAGAAATACGAGGGTATTTCGAGCATTTTTGACGCAGAAAGCGTCCGCAGTTAGTAGAAATTGTGCAAATTGCGACTTTTCAGATAGCCCCTAATAAAAAGGACTTATAAATGAACATTTTTATAACAGTTTCCTTTGGTATAATATCCGTTGTTCTATCCATTGTACTAAAGCAGTACAAGCCCGAATACTCGATGTTTATATCTCTTGCGGCAGGAATAATTATTTTTATTACACTTATTGCTGCTTTAAACCCCATAATAGGATATATAACGGAGCTTACGGCAAATGCAGGACTTAGCGGAGTATATGCAGAGGTGCTTTTAAAATCCTTGGCGGTATGTTATCTTACTCAGCTTGCAAGCGACTGCTGCAAGGATGCAGGCGAGACCGCAATAGCGGGAAAATTGCAGCTTGCGGGAAAAACAGCGGTACTTATAATGGCACTGCCGATATTCAAAAGAATTACGGAAGTTGTAACAGGACTTATAGATACATAATAATGAGGATATATGAATATAAAAGGAATTGTAAAAACAGTCCTATGTATATTTATAGGAATTTATTTTTTATCGGCAAAAACATATGCGGAAGAAGCTTATAATTTCGGACAGTCCGAGATGGAAAGCGCATTGCCCGATAGCGCAAGAGCAGAGCTGGAGGACATCGGAATAAATGCCGAAAGCGGAGCGGAGGGCTTAAGTGCGGAAAATGTTTTTAAAAAAATATGGGATTTGGTATGTGACGAAGCAGCAAAGCCCATAAGCATATTTATATCGGTAACAGGCGTAATAATACTCTCCGCACTTATTCAATCCATGCAGGGAGATGAAAACGATGTTACCTCCGCCTTTGCTTCGGTGGGCGTAGTAGCCTGTGCGGGAATTATTTGTACAAGCTTCGGTTACGTGATGTCGGCCGCAAAAATAGCTGTGGAGGGCTTGTCTTCCTTTCTTTCGGTATATGTGCCTGTTTTTGCGGGAATTATGGCGGCAAATGGTCAAACTGCGGCTGCGGCGGCTTATAACGGAATTATTACTGTTTCAACGGAGCTTTTTTGTCAGCTGTTTTCCTTGTTTATTTTCCCGCTTGCAAGCTGTATTATGGGGATTTCTGTTGCAGGGGCGTTTAATCCCGATCTAAGGATAAACAGTATGGCGGAGGGGGTAAAAAAGCTGTTAAATTGGTGTCTGACATTTGTAATGACGGTATTTGTGGGGATTTTATCGGTTCAAAGCTTTGTTGGAGCGGCAGCAGACAGTGTGGCTATACGTGCGGCAAAATTTACTGTATCGGGAGCAGTGCCTATTGTGGGAGGGGCGGTTTCGGAAGCCTTGATGACAGTTAAAGGCAGTATCGGAGTGATTAAGGCTTCAACCGGAAGCTACGGAATAATCGCCTCCGCCGCAGTTATGCTGCCATCTGTTATTTCACTTTTTTTATTTAGGCTGGTGCTTGTCATATCCTCGGCATTAAGCGACACCTTCGGCACTTCAAGAATTACCGTGCTTTTAAAATGCGGTGAAAGTATAATTTCGATCATTATTGCGGTGATGATCTCATTCTGGACTTTGGGAGTTGTTTCCACGGCTTTAATGTTAGTGATAGGCGGAGGCGGAGTATGAGGGAAATAATTTTGGGTATAGCCTTAATCGCCATAGCTACGGGAATATTTAAGCTTCTTTGTCCCCACAGCAGCTTTAAAAAGCAAATCGGGTTTTTAATAGCATCTTTCTTTTTATTAAGCATATTGTCCTTAATAAACAGTGAAGCACCCGATTTTTCAGCGGTAACCGAAAGCCTGAAAAAAGAAGGCGCATATATAGATTTTACGGAAGAAGCCTATAAAATGACTCAACAAGAAATAGCGAATAAGTTGGCTGAGGACCTGGAGGAAAAGCTAAGGGAAAATAACATTTTTTGCAAAGAAATACGTGTTATTATTGATATTTCGTCCGCATACAGCATATCTATTAAGCAGGTACGGCTTGCCTTTACCGCTGACAGAGCAGATACAGCAGAAGCTGCTGAAGCAATAGTAAAAAAGGAGGTAGGGAATGAAATTCAAGTTGTAGCGGAAATTCACGGAAGGTAAAGACAATATTGTATAAAATTTTAAATTCCTTTACATTATTGTCTGAAAAGAAAGGAAATTTTATGGGCAAGCTTACAGAAGTATTAAAAAGCGAAAAGGGAAT
>DNUB01000035.1:6622-7764 GCA_003508605.1 Oscillospiraceae bacterium
TATTAAAAAGCGAAAAGGGAATTAAGATTATTTTTATTGCCGGAATTGCCTTAATTGCAATAATATTTTTGTTAAGTCTTTCAGGCGGTAAAAAAGACTCGGATAATTCAGCCGAAAAGGAAGAGGTTCTCTTTGAAATAAGCGAATATGAAAGTAAGCTTGAAATGAAATTGACCGAAATAATAGAAAAAATTGACGGAACTTCCGATATCCATGTTATGATCACCTTAGATAAAACCGAGGAAAGCATATATGGCGGAAAAACATCGGATATTTCCGCAACAATTACCCCAACAATAAGAGGGGTGGCGGTTGTCTGCAAGGGCGGCGAAAACGCAGTTGTAAGGGAAAAGGTTTCAGAAGCGGTTTGTAAAGCATTGGGAGTCAGTGCGGCAAGGGTTTGTGTAACTTATTAGGGGCAGTATTAAAGCGTAATGCGAAATACATATTTTTTAATGCCCTCCAAACAGAAAAGGAGATCGTGTTATGAAAAAAAGAAGATTAAATCTTATAATCGGAAAAAAGCAGATTATAATTGTAGGATTAACTTTGATTTTAGGCGTTGCTGTTTATGTTAATTTCTTAGTGGGAGACAATTTGAAGGCAGATACTCCCGCATCCAAAGATAACGGAAGCCAGAGTGCAGGTAATTACGGGGATCAGCAATTCGTATCCTCCGAGCAGAACAATATTGCGGGCAACGTTAATGGCGAAAATAAGCCTGTTGTAGATTCCGACAATATTGACGAATACTTTGCGCAAGCTCGTTTGGATAAGCAGCAAAGCAGAGCTGAAGCTATTGAGGTGCTTCAAACCATTTACAGCGGGGGAGATTCCACAAAAACCGAGCTTGCGGTAATGGCGGAGAGTGCCGCAGCAATCAGCGGATACATTGAAAAAGAGAGCAAAATAGAGAATGTGCTTAAGGCTCAGGGCTTTAACGACGCTTTATGTTATCTTTCGGAAAACGGAGCGAGCGTTATTGTAAAATCCGAAGGTCTGACCTCGGCTCAGGCGGCGCAAATAAAAAGTGCTCTTTTATCAGAGGTCAATATTCCTGTAGACAAAATATCTATTTTGGAAATAAAGTAATAAATGCATAAAAATAAATCCCGATTTGTTATAAATTCGGGATTTTAGGC
>DNUB01000281.1 GCA_003508605.1 Oscillospiraceae bacterium
GTCAAATAACGCTGTTGAAAACTTACAAACTGCACATAAACATTGTTAAAATGTATCTTATAGGTAATTTGTTTTATATATATATTTACCAAATCCCGTTTTGTCAAATCGTCATTTACGGTTTTTATTCTTTCTTATTTTTGGTTTTATCAAATCATAGCTTTGTCCCAAAAGGAAAAACAGAGTACCATCTTTAACGGTATCGTCCAAAACGGCAGTGATCCACTTATCCTTATTCATGTGATATGCAGGGAAGAATCCTTTTTGTTTTTGCAGCTCGCTTACCATCAACGGGTCGCACTTTACATTAAGGACGTAAACCACCGTTTCATCGGAATAGCCCAATCGGCTTTTCGGAATATCCATAATAATTGCAAACCATTTTTTGTTGGCGTCGTTTCTAAAGACTCCGCTGTTCGGCGTTTTTTCCCACAAATATTCGGGGTCGGCTCCGAAAAAGTCCTTGATGTAATCTATTATTCTTTCTTTTTGGCTTTTCTTTTTTTGTGGCATTATGATCATCTTCCTTTATCATATTCTTCTTATGGGATTCTCCGAAAATCGGTTCAAAAATCAAAAACAGACGGAATGCTCCGCATGTTTTGGCTCAAATAAATAAGATTTTAGAGTTGTCTATATTAGCTTATAATTCGGTAATGGATTGTATTTTTATTTTACCATATAATGACGTAAAGCACAATAGAAATGCTCAAATCTCATATCTATATGGAATAATCACCCTTTTTCCTGACGATTACGCATATCCAGCCATCTGATAAATCCGTAAATGTCATTCACTAAAAAGACCGAAAAACATATTACCACGGAAATATAGGAAATGTCGTTTCTCGCAGCCAATATCCATAAGACTATCAAAACAATATCGTTAGCTGCATAAGCTGCGGCAAAGAATGCACTTCGCTTAAATGTCAGGTAAGCCGCAGCAAAGCTTGTGGCTACCGAAACGGTGCCGGGCAGCAGATTAGCCGTCCCGAAAGCTCTCAAAATAAAGAAAAACAGCACCGATACCGCTATGGTCAATAGAATAACAACGGGTATTTCCTTTTTATTTAACCGCCTTACCTCAACCTCCGCTTTATTTCCTTTATATGGGTTTTTCAGCCAGGAAATAAGGGCAAATACAGCCATTGGTGCGGTCATTCCCAAATAAGTTATCATTTCTCCGTAATAAGAAGAGGTGTAGGAAATGTTTCCGTACAGTATGCTGAAAAGGATAATAAGAATTTGTCCGACTGGATTTCCCTTAGCATTAAAAATCAAAGAGGTTACGCCAATAACCGAAGCGGAGAGAATCAGATAATTTGTTCTGTCAAAAATGAAAAACGAAGCCGCAATCAGTCAACCGATGAGCTCCACAGAGTGATTTCTCCTTTAGTAAAATAACTTATCAAGCGTTTAATCACAATATCTCCAAAAAATAAAGGCATTTGTCCGCACATCTTCAAAGACCTAACGATGTGCAGCAAATGCCTTTGCATTCTTAATCTACCCGGTGGCAGACCTGTTTGTTTTTTTCTGAACGGTTATTTATGCAAATTTGAAGCTTTATAGGAAGTGTGCAGAATCTCGTGAGCCTTATGGCTTCCGGGTTCGCCCAAGAAATTCTCGTAAACCTCCTTAATGTCGGGGCTTTCATGAGATTTTCTCAAGGGTCTGTTTTCATCCGCACTGTAAAGAGCCTTTGCTCTTTCTGCTCTGATATCGGTAAAGTTGCGTACGTCAGCAGGTACTATAACTTGACCGCCGCCGTTTACACAGCCGCCGGGACAAGCCATAATTTCAATAAATGTAACGTCAAGCTCCCCGCTTTTAACCTTTTCAAGCAGTTTTTTGGCATTAGCAAGTCCCGAAGCAACGGCAACAGTAATATCCTTGCCGCCTACATTATATGTCGCAGTTTTAACGCCTTCAACGCCGCGTACTTCCTTAAACTCAACAGGGCTGTTTACATCTTCACCCGTAAGCTTCCAGACAGCAGTACGAAGTGCAGCCTCCATAACGCCTCCGGTTGCACCGAAGATAACCGCTGCGCCCGTGCCGATTCCGAGAGGACTGTCAAAGCCTTCATCAGGCAGTTCCCTGAAGCAGAGACCTGCATGGTTAATCATTTTAACAAGCTCACGTGTTGTAATGGAAATATCAAGGTCGGGATATCCCGAAGCACTTTGATCTTCTCTTCCTATCTCAAATTTCTTAGCAGTGCAGGGCATTACCGAAACGCTTACAATATTCTTGGGATCAATACCCATTTTCTGCGCCCAATAAGTCTTTGTAATGGCACCGTTCATCTGCTGAGGGGATTTGCAGGAGGACAGATTGGGAATAAATTCGGGATAATAAGCCTCGCAGTATCTTATCCAGCCCGGTGAGCAGGAAGTGATCATAGGAAGAACGCCGCCGTTCTGTACACGGTCAAGAAGCTCAGTAGCTTCCTCCATAATAGTTAAATCGGCACCGAAGTCTGTATCGAAAACCGCATTAAATCCGAGTCTGCGAAGAGCGGCGGCCATTTTGCCTTCAACGTTGGTTCCCATAGGATAGCCAAAAGCCTCGCCCAAGGAAGCTCGAACAGCAGGAGCGGTTTGCACCACAACAACCTTTTCGGGATCGTTAAGAGCAGCCCAAACCTTATCGGTATCGTCCTTTTCGTTTAATGCGCCGGTAGGACATACTGCTATGCACTGTCCGCAGGAAACGCAGGCTGTATCGGCCAAGTCCATATCAAAGGGGCTTCCGATGGATGTTTTAAATCCGCGGTAGTTTGCACCGATAACGCCTATTCCCTGTACGTTAGTACAAGCGGCGATACACCGACGGCAGTTTATACATTTTTCGTTGTCACGGGTCATATGAGCTGCGCTGGAATCAATTTCATATTCATTTCTGATACCGTCGAAAGCAGGTTCGTGCTGAACGCCCAACTCCTGACAGAGAGTCTGCAGTTCACAGTTTCCCGATCTTGAACAGTAAAGGCATTCCTTCTTGTGGTTGCTAAGCAGCAGCTCTAAGGTCATTTTTCTGCTTTCCAAAACAGCAGGGGAGTTAGTAAGAATGTTCTTTCCTTCGTCAAATTTGGAAATGGGGTACATACAGGAAGCTACAAGGCTTCTTGCGCCGGTCATTTCCACCACGCATATACGGCAGGCACCTATTTCGTTGATGTCCTTAAGCCAGCAAAGAGTAGGAATACGTATTCCGTTTTTCCGTGCGGCTTCAAGTATGGTTGTACCCTCTTCAACGGAACATTCGATACCGTTAATTTTAATATTAACCATAATAGCAATAATTCCTTTCTATCATTCCTTGATAATAGCACCGAATTTGCACTTGCTCATGCAAGCACCGCACTTGATGCACTTTGCGGGATCGATTTTGTGAGGCTCCTTTACAGTGCCGCTGATCGCACCTGCAGGGCAGGCTCTTGCACAGGCGGTACAGCCCTTGCACTTATCTTCAACGATCTTGTACTGCAGCAGTCGAGTACATACCCCGGCAGGACATTTCTTATCAACTACATGGGCGATGTATTCATCCTTAAAGTAGCGAAGTGTGGAAAGAACAGGGTTAGGCGCAGTCTGACCCAATCCGCAGAGGGAGTTGTTTTTGATGTAGTAGCAAAGCTTCTCCATCTTATCCAGATCCTCCAATGTACCGTTTCCGCTGGTAATTTTATGGAGCATTTCATAAAGACGCTTTGTGCCGATACGGCAGGGAGTACATTTTCCGCAGGACTCGTCAACGGTAAATTCAAGGAAGAACTTGGCAATATCTACCATACAGTTATCCTCATCCATAACAATAAGTCCGCCCGAACCCATCATAGAGCCAATCGCTATAAGGTTATCATAGTCGATCTTAATATCAAGATGCTCGGTAGGAATACATCCGCCCGAAGGACCGCCGGTTTGTGCAGCCTTGAATTTCTTTCCTTTGGGAATGCCTCCTCCGATCTCGTATACGATTTCACGAAGAGTAGTGCCCATAGGAACTTCCACAAGTCCTGTGTTGTTGATTTTTCCGCCCAATGCAAATACCTTAGTACCCTTGGACTTTTCCGTTCCCATTGAAGAGAACCAATCCGCACCTTTAAGAATGATCTGAGGAATATTTGCATAAGTTTCAACGTTATTTAAAACGGTAGGACGCTGGAACAAGCCCTTTTCGGCAGGGAAGGGAGGACGGCAGCGAGGCTCGCCTCTTTTTCCTTCGATAGACGTCATCAGCGCAGTTTCTTCACCGCAAACGAACGCACCTGCGCCAAGACGAATGTCAAGATCGAAATCAAAGCCCTTGCCAAATATATTTTTGCCGAGAAGTCCGTATTCTCTTGCCTGATTTATAGCAATCTGCAAACGCTTAACAGCAATGGGGTACTCTGCACGAACATATATGTAGCCCTGAGTTGCACCGATTGCGTAGCCGGCAATAGCCATAGCCTCAATAACGGCATGAGGGTCTCCTTCAAGTACGGAACGATCCATAAATGCGCCGGGGTCTCCTTCGTCGGCATTGCAGCATACATATTTCTGACCGCCGTCCTGAACAATGGTGCGGGCAAGCTGCCACTTCTTTCCCGTGGGGAATCCTGCGCCGCCTCTGCCTCTCAGACCCGAATCAAGAATTGTTTGAATAACCTGCTCGGGAGTCATTTCGCTCAGCACCTTTGCCAAAGCCTGATAGCCGTCCAAGGCGATATATTCGTCAATATTTTCGGGGTTAATAAGTCCGCAGTTCCGCAGAGCAACACGATGCTGCTTTTTATAGAAGTTAGTGTCGCTTAAAGGCTTGATACCGTTTTCGGTAACTGTCTCTTTATAAAGCAGATGCTCCACGATTCTGCCCTTCAAAAGATGCTCGGAAACGATTTCCGGAATATCCTCTTCCTTAACGGCGGAATAAAAACAGCCCTCAGGATAGACAATCATTATCGGACCTAAAGCGCAAAGACCGAAGCAGCCTGTTCTGATCACTTCAACTTCTTCTTCAAGACCGTTTTTCTTAATTTCCTCATGAAGCCTGTCAATAATGGCAGGACTTCCGGAGGAAGTACAGCCTGTACCACCACAGACCAAAACTTGAGAACGATACATAAATTTCTTCCTCCTGATTACTTATTGTTATCAATCGTGTATTCGGTGACTACATTGCCGCCGATAATATGTTCTTCAACCACTCTTTTCGCCTTTTCGGGGGTCATTTTTACATAGGTTACTTTACCGTCCTTAGGGGTAGTAACCTCTACAATAGGTTCTTGACTGCAAAGACCGATACAGCCCATAAGAGTCACGGAAACACCATGAAGCTTATGCTCCTGAACGGTATCGGAAAAAGCCGTTACAACGGGACGTGCGCCTGCCGCAATACCGCAGGTTGCCATACCAACAACGATTTTTGTTTCGGCATGTGACTCGTTGCGCAAATCCATTTGACCTTGCAGCTTTTCCTTGATTGCCTGAAGATCTTCTAAGGTTTTCATATAGCAGCTATCCTTTCAAAAAATTCTGTTTTTGTTCAAAATGTGGGTATTTTCCTTTAAATAATCCTTAATAAATGCAGCCGTATCGGGATTATTTACCGGTATATTCCCCATAATCTTTTTAATATCCTTTGTACTTAATGTAAAGCTTTCATCATCAACTGTGTAAATATAGACAAAATCGGTATTGATACAGCAAAAAAACAGTGCCTCAATAGTTGAATTTATATTTCCCAAGGGGATTCGACAGGGGCTGTCAAGAACATATGATGAGGTGATTTCCGTACCCTTGCCGGGCGTTGAAATCATTTTAAACGAGCCGCCGGTCATTTCCGCACTTTTCTTAAATAAAGGAATGCCTCGACCTCTGTGATCGTTACAGACCCTTTTATTTATTGAGTTTTCATAAGCGTCAACATCAAAGCCGCAGCCGTTGTCTTTTATAGTAATTGTAAGGCAATTATCAATCGTGCTTATGTTCACAGAAATATGTACAAGTGAAGCATTTGCTTTTACGCTGTTTAAGACAATGTCAAGTATGTTTAAAGAAAGCTCATCAAGCTTTATTTCATCAAGCATTACTCATATTTTGCCAAAATATCGCGAAGCTCTTTTTCGTCTCCGGTAAGCCTGCCGTAAACATCATCGTTTACAGTCATAACGGGAGCAAGCCCGCATGCGCCTATGCAGCGGCAGTCCTGAAGTGAAAACTTTCCGTCGTCGGTTATTCCTCCGCTGGTAACGCCTAAGATTTTTTGCAGATTACTGAATACATCGCCTGAACCCTTTACATAGCAGGCAGTACCCAAGCAAACGGAAATCCTGTATTTTCCTTTAGGGTTAAGTGAAAACTGTGAATAGAAGGTGGAAACACCGTATACCTTCTCCAAAGGAATATTCATTTCTCTGGCAATTATTTCCTGTACTTCAATGGGGAGATAGCCATAAATTTCCTGAGCCTTCTGAAGTACAGGCATAAGTGCGCCCGAATCGTCAGAATGTTCAGCAATAACAGCCTTCAGCTCGTTTTCCTGCTCCTCTGTTCCGGAGAAGGCAACGATACATTTCTTTTGAGCCATTTGAGGTCCTCCTTAATTTTTTGTGGGGAATACTTTAGGCTATCTGAAAAGCCGCCATCGCACGAATTTCTGTTGACCGCATACTCCTTTTTATTTAAGGAATGCCGACGTTTATCTTAAAAGATAACTGCGGAGTATTTTAATATTCCTGTGCTTTTTCATTGAAGCTGCCGCACATTCAGCCAAATTGTGCAAAAATGCCTGTTTTTCAAATATGCCCATATCGGGAACAATACAGTTATGCCCGATTAAGTCTGAATATCGCCTTTTGTAATTTAATAGCGATTACATCATTATGTCAATTATAACATATGTAAAGTTAAAAATCCACAACTATCATAAATTACCGTTAGCAGAAAATAAGGAAGTTTTTTTGTGCATTATGTAAAAAAATGCACAAAAAAAGTATACATTGTTGCAGCCGTTTGACATTTTTATAAATAAATGGTAAA
>DNUB01000234.1 GCA_003508605.1 Oscillospiraceae bacterium
CCAAAAGCCAAACGCAGTTCAAATTAACTGTTTATGCTTGCAAAGCCGCCGATAATGTGTTATTATAGTAAAAACAAATAAAGAGGAAAAACCAAATAATGTATGATTACGATATAGCAATAATAGGCGCAGGACACGCAGGCACGGAGGCCGCCCTTGCCGCCGCAAGAATGGGCTGCAAAACGGTTTTGTTCTGCCTGTCTCTCGATACTGTGGCAAATATGCCCTGCAACCCCTGTATAGGCGGCTCGGCAAAGGGTCAGCTTGTCTGTGAAATTGACGCTTTGGGCGGCGAAATGGGAAAGGCGGCGGACGCAACTTTTATACAGTCCCGTATGCTGAACCGGGGGAAGGGCGCAGCGGTTCACGCTCTCCGTGTTCAAAGCGACAGAGTTAAATATCACGGTTATATGAAGGGGGTGCTCGAAGCTCAAAATAACTTAGACATAAAGCAGGGTGAGGTTACCGCCGTTGTCACCGAGGGCGGACGGGTAACGGGAGTCCGTACAAGATTGGGAATTACATATAATGTCAAAGCCGCCGTTATCTGCACCGGCACTTATTTGGGAGGAAGGATACATATCGGTGAGCTTAACTATCAAAGCGGTCCCGACAACGTTATGCCCGCCCTTGGATTAACCTCGGATCTGGCGAAAAAAGGAATTTCCCTAAGGCGGTTTAAAACGGGCACTCCCGCAAGAGTGCACCGCCGCAGTATAGATACATCGGTTATGGAGGTTCAGAAGGGAGACGAGCCTATTACGCCCTTTTCCTTTGACAATTGTCTCCCTTTGGAAAATAAAACCCTGTGCTATGTTACTTATACCAATGCAAAAACCCATGAAATCATACTTGACAATCTTCACCGTTCCCCCTTGTATGCGGGAAGAATAGAGGGGACGGGTCCCCGCTACTGTCCCAGCATTGAAGATAAGATAGTAAGGTTTAAGGATAAGGAAAGACACCAGCTTTTTGTTGAGCCTATGGGGCTCGATACGGAGGAATGCTATTTGCAGGGTATGTCCTCCAGCCTTCCCGCCGATGTGCAGCTTGAATTTTACAGAACCATAAAGGGTCTTGAAAATGTGGAGATAATGCGTCCCGCCTATGCCATTGAGTATGACTGTATCGATCCCTTGGAGCTATACGCCACATTGGAGTTTAAGAAAATAAAGGGCTTGTTCGGAGCGGGACAGTTTAACGGCACCAGCGGCTATGAGGAGGCGGCGGCACAGGGCTTGGTGGCAGGAGTCAATGCGGTCAATTATTGCAGGGAAAGGGAAATGCTGGTGCTTTCCCGCAGCAGCAGCTATATAGGCACCCTTATCGACGATCTTGTAACAAAGGGCTGCACCGAGCCTTACAGAATGATGACCGCCCGCAGCGAGTACCGCCTTTTGTTAAGACAGGACAATGCCCCCCAAAGGCTCTGCGGCATAGGCAGGGATATAGGGTTGCTTCCAGAAAGGCGTTACAGCGTTTACCTCGATATGGAAAGGAATATCGAGAATGAGCTGACACGTATCGAAAAGACAACATTAAAGCCCACCAAGGAATTAAACAAGGCGTTGGAGCAGGCGGGAACAACTCCCCTTTCCACCGGGACAAGGTTTACGGAGCTTTTAAAGCGTCCCCGGGTGTCTTATAAAACCCTTATTCCCTTTGACGATAATGCTCCCTCCCTTCCCGATTCGGTTACCCGTCGGCTGGAAATCAGGGTTAAATATAAGGGCTACATCGACGCTCAGGAAGATAAGATAAATCAGCTTAAAAAGCTTGAGGACAAGCCCCTGCCCGCCGATCTGGACTACAGAACCTTAAAGGGGCTGAGGCTGGAGGCGCAGGAAAAGCTTAACAAGCACCGTCCACTGAATATAGGACAGGCTTCACGCATAAGCGGAGTAAATCCCGCCGACGTTACGGTGCTTTTGCTGCTTTTTAACGGCGGTTAATTGTTTGGTGCTTCGGGGGTATACAATCCCTCATCGAAAGACTGAGAGACTTGCGCTTTCTGATTTTCATAAATTCGGGGCGTTATCCCTCGCCCCAATGTTCCACGGGGAACATTGGTGAAAAACCGTATGGAAAGGCAGCCGTGGAGCAATTCTTTAATTTTGGGGGCAGTTATGACAGAGGATATTTTATGCGCTTTTAAAAAAGCGGGAATCGATATAACCGACAAGCAGGCTTTGCAATTTGACGCTATGATCGGGTTTTTGCAGGATTACTGCACAAGGGTAAATCTTACCGCCATTCGGGACAGGCAGGGGATAATTGAAAAACACCTTGTTGACAGCGTGCTGCCCGTTACTCTTGCAGACGTGGGAGAGAAAAGCCGCTGTATGGATATAGGTACCGGTGCGGGCTTTCCCGCAGTACCCTGGCTTATTTACAGAGAGGATCTGAGGTTTACCCTCCTTGACGCACAGAGAAAAAGAACCGACTACCTGACTCTGCTTATGAAAGAGCTTGGTATAAAGGCGGAAATTATTCACGGCAGAGCCGAGGAGCTGGGGAGAAAGGCAGGGTATAGGGAAGGCTACGATATTGTTACCGCAAGGGCGGTATCCGACATTCCCACGCTGCTAAAATATTCCGCTCCCTTTCTGAAAAAAGGGGGGAGGCTTCTGGCTATGAGAGGCTCAAGGGACGAGCTGACGGCTGATGTGGAGAAGGCGGCGGAAAAATTAGGGCTTACTCTTAGCGGCGTTAAGGAATATTGCCTTCCCGGCGGGGACGGCAGAAGGCTGGCGGTATTTATCAAGGTTGAACTGCGTTCGGCTTTTTTGTAATTTTTACGAGCTGCGCCCGTACCGCTGCCTTTACCGTCTTGCGACGGGGTGC
>DNUB01000300.1 GCA_003508605.1 Oscillospiraceae bacterium
CGGCTTGGGAAATATTGTGTAAATTAGGAGGGACTACAAATTTGTCAAAGGGGGATTTTCTCCCTTCCTTGCTTTTTTGGGCGGCGTTCGGCAGTCCGAAGCGGGAAAAGTGTTTGAATATTTTTTTGTAACTTTCACGATAATGTCACAACGAAAAATTATAATAGCATTATTAAAACATAACCTAAGGCAATTCAGCATAAATTTGTAAAGCGGTTTTTGCATGATATTGCCTTTGAATACAGATTTGCTTGTATATTGTGGTTATATAATGATACAAGCTTCCGATGTGAGAGGTAAATATTATGAAAAGCAAAAAAACAGCATTTATTTTAGCAGGCGCAGTTATGCTTTCTGCCGTTCTGGGCGGCTGCTCAAGCAGCGACGCCGACCCCGACGCAACTGCGGCAGAAAGCGGTACGGCTGCTTCAGAAAGCGTTGCGGCTTCCGCAGCCGTCACTACTTTGGCTCAGCAGGAGCAGCAGTCAGCCGATACGGTTACTCACGATATTAAAGAAACCAACGTCTGCACCGTTGATATAGGCGATGACGTTTTTATAAGCGGCAGCGGCGTCTCCTACGAAAAAAATGTGCTTTCCGTAAGCAAGGGGGGCACGTACACCTTAAGCGGCAGTATTTCGGACGGATTTGTTTATATTGACACGGATGAAAACGTGAAGCTGATACTAAACGGCTTTTCCGTCTCCAACAGCAGCGGCTGTGCACTGTACTGCTACAATGCCAAAAATTTATATGTGGAGCTTAAGGCAAATACCGAAAACAAGCTTGAGGACGGAGCGGTTTACTCCTTTGAAGAAAAAAATCAATCCTCTGTCGACAACGAGCCAAATGCTGCGCTTTACAGCAAGGCCGATTTATTCATTTACGGAACGGGAAGCCTAAAGGTTACGGGAAACTACGGGCTTGCAATACGCTGCAACGACGATCTTGCCATAGAACAGGGCACAATTGCCGCAGACGCCGCCGAAAACGGCATAAGGGGCAGCGACAGCGTTAAAATAAGCGGCGGAAGCATTACGGTTAATGCAAAAAAGGACGGAATAAAAACCACCAACGACACGGACAGCGGCAAGGGCGATATTGATATAAGCGGCGGAAAAATTACCGTAAATGCGGAAGAGGACGGTATACAGGCGGCGCAGTCTCTTTCCGTAAGCGGAGGCGAGATAAATATTGTCACCACAGGCGAGGTCGCTTCGGGAGGAAACGATTGGGGCTGGTTCAGAAACAGCGGCAGCGAAAACGACGGCACCTCAAAGGGAATAAAAAGCGGCGGTGCCATGAGCGTAAGCGGAGGAAAAATTTCCGTAAGCTCCACCGACCACTGCGTGCATTCGGCAAGCGAGCTTAATATATCCGGCGGAGAATTGGTCCTTGACTCCTCGGCGGGCAAGGGAATTTCCTCCCACGGCGATTTAACGGTAGACGGCGGCAAAATAGACGTGCTTAATTCAACCGAAGGAATAGAAAGCAAGGCTTTATTCACGATAAACGGCGGCGAAATATCGGTAAACGCCTCCGACGACGGATTAAACAGCGGCGGAGGCTCGGATCAGTGGGGCAGCACAAACAGTGACGACACCCAAACACACGATATGTTCATTAACGGCGGATATATCTATATAAACGCCTCGGGGGACGGAATCGACTCCAACGGAAACATTGCGGTAAGCGGAGGAACGGTTATAATTAACGGTCCCACCAGCGGAGGAGACGGCGCTCTTGACTGCGGCGACAGAAACTGCAGCATAAATATTACAGGAGGCTTGTTAATAGCGGCGGGAAGCCTGCAAATGGCAGAAAACCCCTCTCAGAGCTCAACTCAGAACTGCTTTGGCATTCAGGTAAATATGAAGGAGGGAGAAACCCTTGCCATACAGGATTCAAAGGGGAATAACACGGTGGTGTTCACCGCAGCAAAGCAGGTTCAGCATATCGTTATCTCTTCTCCCGATATTGAAAACGGTGAAAGCTACAAGGTTTATACCGGCGTAACCGCCGAAGGCAGCGAGAAAAACGGATTGTATGACAATGACGCAAGGGTTACCGTAAGCGGCGATCCTGTCTGCACACTGACGGTAAGCTCCTCCGTTACCGTCTACGGCAGCGGCGGCGGATTCGGAGGAGGCTTCGGCGGCGGTCACGGAGGCGGACCCGGAGGCTTTGGAGACGCTCCCGGCGGCGGATTCGGAGGAAACCCCGACGGCGGATTCGGGCAGCGTCCGTAAAAAATTTCATAATTCACAAAATAAAAATTTGCTCTGCCTTGCTTCACGCCTTTTTATTTTGTAAACCGGTCGGGATTTTCGTATGAAAATCCCGACATTTTTTTAATCTTGTGCAGTTAAAGCGGCTGAAAGAAGAATTATATGCTTTTAGGATAACAAACATCATTTTTTCAGCTATTTTTATTTTAAATTTGCCGTACCGATTTCTACCCTCGGCTTCTATAATGCTGCTCGGTAATCTGCACTTGAGCCCTGCCCCCTTTAACCACGGCAAACTTATTTTTCTCTAAGTTGATTTTTCCTTTTCCGTTTCTGATTATCTCCATAAATCCGTTAATACGCAGAGCGGATGGCTCCGCCTGCTTTTCTGAAAGCATAAGAGAAACCGCACGTGCAAAAACGGGGTCGGGAAGTTCGGCAAGCTTTTCCGAGGAATAGACCCCCTCCTCAAGCCTTGCCTTTTCCAACGACGCAGCCGCTTCTTCTTCAAGGAAAACGCTGTCCCTTCTGAGAGCGGAAACGGTTCTTGATACCCCTCTATGAAAGGAGGGATTCATTTCAAGGAGCAAGGGCATAAGCTGCAGTCTTACCTTGTTTCTTGTGTAATCGGCGGAAAAGTTGGTTTTATCTGTTACGTATGCCAAAGAATTTTCTCTCACATACTCCTCCACCTCTTCTCGTGTGCAGTAAATCAGGGGACGGATAAAGCAGTCACGCACAGGCGGTATTCCGCACAGTCCCTTTAACCCCGTTCCCCTTATAAGATTCAGCAGCACCGTTTCGGAATTGTCACAGGCGTTATGAGCGGTAGCAGTCTTTGCACCCAATTCATAGGCAAGCTCCGCAAATTTTTCATATCTCAGCCTTCTTGCCGCTTCCTCGATGCTTTGGTGCTTTTGCTGTCCGCCCTTGACGTCTACCGAAAATACCCTTATGGGAATGTTAAGACGCCCGCATAGCTCTTCCGCAAATTTTTGGTCGCCGTCGCTGTCCACGCCTCTCAAATTATGATTTATATGACAGGCGAAAAGCTCTATGCCTAACTTTTCCTTTAGAGAATAAAGGCAGTGCAGAAGCGTTACGCTGTCTGCTCCGCCGCTTAAGCCCACTATCACCCTGTCTCCGTATTTCAGCATTTCGTATTCGTCGACAGCCTTCAAAACCTTGACCTGAACGTTGGAAAGCCGTAATTCTCCGTCGGATAAAGCCTTTTCGCTTAAATTATCCATGAGCGTAATCCACTCCCGTAAATCTTGTATACTGACCGTCCCAGTTCAAGGGCACGGTGTCCACCTTGCCGTGACGGTTTTTTGCAACAATGCATTCGCAGGCGTTGGGGTATTCCGCTTCCTTGTTATAATACCCGTCTCGGTACAGGAACATTACTATATCCGCATCTTGCTCGATAGAACCGGAATCTCTCAGATCCGACAGCATGGGACGCTTGTCGGGACGCTGTTCGGGGCTTCTTGAAAGCTGAGAAAGACTGATTATCGGCACATTAAGCTCCTTCGCCATAATTTTCAGATTTCTGGTTATTTCCGAAATCTCGGCTACACGGTTTCCGTCCCGCCTGCCTGTGGACATAAGCTGTAAATAGTCTATGATAACCAAACCTAAGTTTTTCATGCGGCGCAGCTTTGCCTTCATTTCACCTAAGGAAATATTGGCGGTATCGTCAATATATATTTCCACCTGAGAAAGCACGTCCACCGCTTCTCCCAAATCCTCCCATTTTGAGTCGGGAAACTGACCCGTTCTCATTTCCTCGGAGCTGAGCCTGGCTTCGGCGGAAAGAATGCGGCTTGCGATCTGCTCCTTTGACATTTCAAGAGAAAAGATACAAATCTTTTTCTGCGGATAAGCCTTTGCGACGTTAGTGGCAATGTTGGTTGCAAAGGAGGTTTTGCCCATACCGGGACGGGCGGCGATAAGTATAAGGTCCGAGGGGTTAAGCCCGAAGATTATCTGATCCAGCCTTCCGTAGGAGGTGCGCAGCCCTGCCGTACCGCCGCCCTCGGGATTGTCCGCCAGCTCGGACAGTATATCAAGCTGCTGACTTACCAGAGGCTTGATGTGGGTAAGACCCTTTAAATCCTTTTCGTCCCGTATATCGAAAATCCTTTTTTCCGCCAAATCCAAAAGCGCAGAGGTTTCCTCCGTACCTGCGGCGGCAAGGTCGTATATTTCCCTTGAAATAATCATAAGCTGCCTTACCATATACTTGTCGCAGATTATGTCAAGGTAGCTGTCTATTCCCGAAGGATTTATTGCGGATTCCGCCAGCTTCATAAGGTATGTCTTTGCGTCCTCGCCGCTTTGGAAAACCCCCTGCTGAACCGACTTTTCCATAACGGTAACAACGTCTATGGGCTGACCCGAAATGCTCATCTGATATATTACCGAGAATAAATCGCTATGAAGCTGCACCTTGAAATGCTCGGGGTGAAGCCTTGCGGTAATAGGTCCTGCCGTTGAAGGGTCTACCAGAACAGAGCCTAAAACCGCCTGCTCTGCGTCTAAGTTAAAGGGGAGATTAAGCTCCGATAAATCAAAGTCTGCCATTTTGTACTCCTTGTGCCTGTATAATCAAAATCCGAATGCCCCCGGATTTTTCATAAATTCGGGGCGCTGCCCTTCACTGAAGTGCATTAAAGGCAGCGGCGCACACTATGCACCCTGCTGCCTGTGCCTGTTGTTTTTTCCAAAGCCTTGCCGATCTCCATACTGCCGACAGGGCTGCGTATAAGCCTTATTTTCTTCTCCTGCCGCACTTATAGCAATATTCGCCGATAGATCCGTTTACAGTGCCGCACCTTTCGCATTTCCACGAACCCAGCACATCGGGTGCGAAGGCGGTATTGCCGTATTTGGGAGGAGTTTTCAGCCTTTTCAGCTTTATGCAGAATATCAGTGCCGCAGCAAGTCCGCATAAAAGCAAGGCGGAAATCACCATAAACACCGCCGTGATGGGCTGCAGGACAAATCCCCCGCTTTTTGAGGGCATTGGAGAATTATAGTGATATGTAACTTCCCTCTCATTTTTTATATCGTACACGCTGCTGCCGGAAATCTCTCTGAATTTGCTTTCCGTTCCCTCGAAATATATATCGGTAAGTCTTGGCAACTCTTCTCCCAATAACGTCAGGCTGCTTATATATTCCGCACTTTTCGGATAATAAACGCTTTCCAGTGCCGTGCAGCCGTTAAAAACACCGTAATCTACATATTTGACGTTTTGGGGAAAGGAAAGTGTTTTTAAGCTTGTACAGCCCTCAAACAGGCTTGAGTTTATCTCGGTAAGCCCCTCCGATAGTTTTGCCGATACAAGCTGTCCGCATTGGCTGAAAGCCTCCCTGCCCAAATATGTCACGCTGTCGGGCAATGCTATTTCGGTAATCGGGGTTTTTTCAAAGGCGTTTTCGTCTATTCCCTCCAATCCCTCGGGCAGCGCAACCGACTTTATTTTTGTTTCACTGAAGGCATCTGCGCCTATCCACCTTACATTTTCGGGAATATTGACTTCGGTCAGGTTTTCCGAATAGGCAAAGGCTTCCTCGCCTATTCTTTCAAGGGTAGAAGGCAGAACCGCACGCTCTAATGCGTCGCAGTTTTTAAAGCAGTACCGATTTAATTCCTTTACACCTTCAGGAACGGTTACCGAAACGGTTTGGGGCTCGCCGGCACTGAAAAAGCGTTTAAAAATAACTCCCTGTGACCGGCCGCAAACGGCAGTGACCTTTATCCCGTCAATCTCCGAGGGTATGGTTATCTCCCTGTCCGTGCCGCTGTAGCCGCATACCTGAGCTTCCCCCTCAACAATATAATAAGACCATTCGCCCCATTGCAGAATTATGCTTCCCTCTTCGGGTCCGCCTCTTGCACCCGCATTGCGGCAAAGGAAAAAAAACACTGTAAGAGCAGCCAATAAAACCGCCGTTTTTTTCATAGCATAAATTCCTTTATTCCTGTATCTGTTCAACCATAACGGTAAAGCCTGCGCTTACTCCGTTATAAAGCTTAGCTTCTGCGGAATAGCCGCCGAAAGCCTTAATATCGCCGTTCACCGCAATTTTTCTCTTATCTATGTCAAGGTTGAACTGCTTTTTTATCTGAGCGGAAATATCCTTTCCCGTAACTGAGCCGAAAAGCCTTCCGCTTGTGCCGCCCTTGGCAAAAATTTTTACGGTTTTTCCCTCTAACTTTGCGGCAATATCCTTGGCATTGGCGATTTCCACATCGATCTTGTGCTGTGCGGAGGCCTTCTGTCCCTCTAAAATATTCATATTGGCGGCGGTAGCTTCCACCGCCAGCTTTTTTGAAATAAGACAGTTTCTTGCGTAGCCGTCCTTTACCTCCTTGATTTCGCCCTTTTTGCCTGTGCCCTTTACGTCTTCAAGTAAAATTACTTTCATGGTTTTCTTTTCCTTTCCTTATCCGTTTTTACGGAGATTGTTCTTAGTTATCCCTATGAACACGCCGGTTGTTTTTCGCCTGTTCTATTAACTCGGCGCAGCCGTCATATTTTGCATACAGCTCGTTAAGCGTCATTTCGGCCTTTTCAATTCCCTCGGGCTTTGAATTATAAGTTCCTGCCATGCCGTCCAAGGTTGTCCAGCCTATCATGGTTTCCTGCAAAATACCGCCGTTTTCGTCATTTTCGTATACGTTGACAACAACTCTTCCTAAGGGAAGCTCGGATTTTTCGGCAATAGCCGCCGCCACCTCGCAGGAGTACTCTGCGGCGGCAGGAATGAGAAATTCCTCATAGGTTCTTACCATTACCGCAATGCTGCCCCCTGCTGCGGAAACCAGAACAGAGTCCTCGCTTTCGTACAGCAGTCCCTCCGATTTTTTATTTATTCTTACCTTTATGAAATCGGCGGCTTCCTCGGCGGTAAAGGGTTTTACGGCGTCTCCGAAATACCCGTAAAGTCCGTCGACGGTGCAGTCCTCAACGCTTTTGGATTTAACGCCGTCCACAAGCTTTCCTGTCAAACCGTCGTTGCTTCTCCAAGCGATCATGGTTTCATCAATTATTCTGCCGTCATCGTTCTTCTCATAGACGCTTACGCTTAATATTCCCGATGTAAAGCCTGTTGCCGCCAGTGCTTCCCTGAATATTCCGCTTGCTTCAAAGGCTGCGTTCGGAATGTCCCCTGCTTCCCTTACTCTTATAAGAAGGGAAGGCTCTCTTTCAAGATTTACAGATACCGTTATGGCGTTTTCGTCATAAATCCTGTTTAATGCGGCTTTGGAAAACTTTCCTGTAACATAGGTGCTGAACTCGGTCAATTTATCTCTTAATTCGTCGTCGGTCAGGGCAGTAGTGGCTTTCTCCGTACCTGTGGCTGCGGCGTCGCTCTCCGCTGCCGTTGTAACCGTTTGTGCTGCCGCGGGAGTTGATACTTGGGAGACGGTTGAAACGTCGGAAAGGGACGTATTATCATTCTTTTCCGAACTGTTGTCACAGCCTGTTAATGCCGCAATTAACACAGCCGCCAAAATGACTGTTATAAATTTTTTCTTCATAGCAGTTTCCTCTTTATTCTTTCATTCTTTTTCATCAATAAACCCGGGCTCGCCGCCTTTTGCCTAAGCAAAAGACATAGCCTTATGGGGCGGATTTCCCGCCAATCCTTCGGTTTTTTGAATACTCTCCGAGTCTCCGCCCAAACCCCATGACGGGCTGTGCCCTCGGATTTTCTCATCAGCTCGTGGGCAGCCCCGACCGAATGTTACTTTGCGTACAAAAGACATTGCCCTTTAATCCGCCGTCAGCCTAAATTTTCGTAATATTTATCGATAGCTTCTCTCACCCTGCCCCCCGTTTCCTCAACGGTAGCGTTTTTAAGCTGTGCGCCCGCCATAGTTTGATGACCGCCGCCGCCTAAATATTCCATTACTATCTGAACGTTCATTGCGCCTAAGGAGCGTCCGCTGATATAGATCTCGTCGTTGCCGCTTCTGTAATATACAAAGGAAGCGTCTACATTTTCTATGCCCAGAAGCTCGTCCGCCGCCTGAGGAGCAATAAGCCGCATATCGGGACTGAAAACCGTAGTTGACGCTATGGCGCAGCGTTTGTAAATCTCCGCCCTGGATACGAGAGCCGCCCGCTGGCGGTAGCTTTCTATGGAATTTGCGAAAAGCCCCTTGACATTTACCGTATCCGCTCCCAGCTTACGCAGAAAAGCAGCAGCCTCAAAGGTTCTGACGCCCGTTTTTATGGTAAAATTCTTTGTGTCAAGCATAATGCCCGCCAGAAGAGCCTCCGCCTGTAATGCGGTAATTCTTCCCGCATTTCCGAAATAGCCTAAAATCTCCGTTACCATTTCCGAAGCCGAGGAGGCGTAAGGCTCATGATAAAAAATAATCGAGTTGTCTATAAAATTGACGGTTTTTCTGTGGTGATCGATAATAACCGCCTGCTTTGCCTTTTGGTGCAGCTCTGCGCTTTCCAGCATAAGGGGATTGTGGGTATCGGTGATTATTAAAAGAGAATTGTCGGTAATTGAATCCACGGCGTCGGCAGGTGCCATAAACAGGCTGTTTTTGCCGTCCTCCGACGTTTTTATCCTGTCGATAAGCTGAGTGCTGAGAGAGGCAAGGCTGTCAACCACCACATGGGCGGTATACCCTAAATTCCGCACGGCGCAGGCAAGTCCCACCGACGAGCCCACACTGTCAAGGTCGCTGAACTTGTGACCCATTATGTAAACTCTGTCAGAGCTTTCCACAAGCTGTATAAGCTGATTGGCAATAATCCTTGCCTTGACCTTGCTGGAACGCTCGATTCCCTTGGATACGCCGCCGTAAAACTCAAAGCCGGAGCTGGTTTTTATTGCGGCCTGGTCGCCGCCCCTTCCCTGCGCCATTTCCAAAGCCTGCTTTGCATAATCCTCGCTTTCGGAAATGGTCTTTGCGGTTCTTCCTATGCCTATGGAAAGGGTCACGCTCATACGGTCGTTTACCTGTATTTCCCTTGCCCTGTCAAGAAGCTTTACCTTGCTTTCCACAAGCTTGGCGATATGACGTTCCTCCACCACCGCCCAGAATTTATCCTTGGACTGCTTGCGGAGTATTCCCGTGGTTTCGGCAATAAAATCCTCCAGCAGACGGTCGATCTGTACGGTAACGTGAGCGGTCTCGCTTTCAAGGCTGCTGCTGAACAGCTCCTCGAAGCTGTCTATCTTGATAAGCATAACTACAGGGTGAGAGAGCTTTTTCTCCATCTGCATATTGACATAATCGGTTATATCAGAAAAATATATCAGAAATATATTTTTTTCCTCCCTGTCGGCGGAGGCGTTTCCGTAAACACGGTAATACCTGTCATTGTGCCTTATGTCCACGCCCTCCTCGGTCATAAGCTTATCCAAGGGCAGGCGGGATATTAAGTCCAGCGACCCGCCGTAAACCGCTTCCTCGGTAAAAAAATCGGAAAAATTCTTGTTGAACCATACGATTTTTCTTTCGGAGTCGGTAATCGCCACTCCCATGGGAAGGCTGTAAAGAGAGGTCTTGTTTTGGGATTTGATTTCATCGGTTATAAGAGCGGAATACTGAAAATTGCGCCTTGTGACCTGTATAAGCTTTCCTATTGCAAAGCCCGAAATAAGCACGACGAAGGGCGCAGTTATCCAGAACATATCGGGAGAATACATAAAGGTAAACACCGACATGAACAAAAGCAGGACTATAAGCGCAATGACGGAAACCGCAAGTCCGCCGTCGCGAAAATAATTTTTCATATTTTATTCCGCCTTTCCTTTTTGAGGAATGAGCCGTGAGCCAAATAACGTTTCAGCCCACGAAACCTGTTTTTCGGAACATACTCTGATACAAATGCAGATCCCTGAAATTTACGCTTTGCCGATTTCTCAATGAGAGGCAGTGCCCCGAATTTATGAAGAATCCGGGGGCGTAAGCGGCGTGGGCATCGGATTTTGACTATATTTCCATAATAACAGGCAAAATCATAGGTCTGCGCTTTGTTTTCTGATAAATAAAGCCGCTTAGCGAATCCTTTAATGCGGGCTTTATGCCGCCCCATTCACGGTAATTTTTGGCGCACTGGGTTTCGAGTGTTTTGCAGGCAATCTCTCTTGCCTTTTCTATAATGGTTTCTGACTCCTTAACGTATACAAAGCCTCTTGAAACTATATCCGGACCCGATACGACGGCTCCGTCCGATTTCCGCACCGTGGCGGCAACGATAATAAGTCCGTCCTCCGCCAGCAGCTTCCTGTCCCTCAGCACCGCAGAGCCTACGTCGCCTACGCCCAAACCGTCCACAAGAATGCTTCCCGAGGTTACCGTGCCCGTTTTCTTCATGGTAACGCTGTTGGTTTCCAAAACCTGTCCTATATCGGTTATAAAAATGTTTTCTTCGGGAATGCCCATTTTTGCCGCTAACATTGCGTGTTTTTTAAGGTGCTTGTATTCGCCGTGAATGGGCACGAAAAACTTCGGCTTGGTAAGGGAGATCATCGTTTTAAGCTCCTCTTGACAGGCGTGTCCCGATACATGCACGTCATACATTTTCTCATAAACCACGTCCGCCCCTAACTTCATAAGATCGTTTACCACATTGCCCACAAGCTTTTCATTGCCGGGAATGGGAGTTGCGGAAATAATAATAAGATCCTCTGGAGTGATGGTCACCTGACGGTGCTCGTTGCCCGCCATTCTCGTAAGAGCGGATAGCGGTTCGCCCTGGCTTCCCGTGGTGACTATCACAAGCTGTTCGGGAGGATAATTTCTGATCTGCTCTATGTCTATCAGAATCCCTTCGGGAATGCGGATATAATTAAGCTCGATGGCCTTCTGCATAACATTGAGCATACTTCTGCCGCTTACCGCCACCCTTCTGTCCTGCAGCACCGCATTGTCAACGATTTGCTGTATTCGGTGGATATTGCTGGAAAAGGTGGCTACTATGATTCTTCTTCCCTCCGCCTGATTGAAGATGTTCTTAAAGCTGTTTCCCACCGTTCTTTCGGACATGGTATAGCCGGGGCGTTCCGCATTGGTACTTTCGGATAAAAGTGCCAGAACTCCCCTTTTGCCAAGCTCGCCGAATCTTGCCAGATCGATTATTCCGCCCTCGATAGGGGTATAGTCTATCTTGAAATCTCCCGTATGAACAACAATGCCCGCAGGAGTGTGAACGGCAATGGCGCAGGCGTCGGGTATGGAGTGATTCACACGGATAAACTCCGCCGCCATACAGCCCAGCTTAACGGTATCCCCCGGAGCTACGGTAATAAGCTTGCTGGAGGCTAATATGCCGTGCTCTCTTAGCTTTCCCTCCACAAGACCCAATGTGAGCCTTGTGCCGTAAACGGGAACATTCACCTTTTTAAGAAGGTAGGGAATGCCGCCTATATGATCCTCGTGACCGTGGGTGAGAACGATTCCCCTTATTTTATGCTTGTTTTTTTCAAGGTAGGTGAAATCGGGAATCACCATGTCTATTCCCGGCATATCCTCGTCGGGAAAAGCAAGTCCGCAGTCGATAATAAAAATATCGTTGGCACATTCATATACGTAAAGGTTCTTGCCAATTTCATTAAGTCCGCCCAAGGAATAGATTTTTAAGGGGGTGGTTTTAACCTGACGCATATTCGTTCCGTTTTGATTTAAGCCGTTTTGCCTTTGCTGAGCAGGCTGAACGGATTTGGAAGCCGCTTTTTTGATAGGTGCGGCTTTTTTCTGCGCATTTTTCTGAGCGGCGCCGACTGAGCTTACTGCAAGGCTGCTTTTTTGATTGCCGCTCTTTTTACTATTTTTCTGTGCTGCGGGAAAAGCGGGCTGATTCCTTTGAGCCTGCTTTCCTCCTTCGGATTGGGAGGGCATTTTGCTTTTTTTACCGCTGAACTTGCGGTAGAATTTCTGTTTATCTTGTCCTCCCTCGTTTTTCGGTTTAAAATTGGACATAAGTCCGCTGCTGTTTTTTGTCATTTAATATCCTTTCTTTTTTTAAATTAGGCCTAACACAGGAAAAACGAACGAAAAAACCTTGTCCACAAAGGCTTTTCCTTCTGCACAATTTAACTTTAAGTAATATTATCGGCAATTTTACCGAATATAACTGAAATTTGTGCGATTTTGTTAATTTGAATGGAAAAAAACAGCTCCCATGTTAAAATATATCTGATGCTTTCGCAAAAAATACATAGCAAGTGCGGCAGGCGGCTGTATCATAGCACGCCCTTTTTGTTTATGTTAGCTCGGCAGGGGTTTGGCGTCGGCTGTCGAGCATAAATAATCTATTTTAGTATATACTATTTCTTGCTAAATGTCAAGGTTAGGGTGGTAATGGGTCTGCTCCGAAAATCGTAATGGATTTGTTAACAGCATTTTCGCCTTGCGGTGGGCTGTTTTTTTAATCGCTTTGAGGGTTGACTTTTTGAACTGCGTTTGGCTTTT
>DNUB01000247.1 GCA_003508605.1 Oscillospiraceae bacterium
GGAAACCCTGATGGTTTCCCCCTAAGACCCCCTTCATTCCGAAAAAGAAAGGCTTTTATTTTTTCGATACCTTTCTTCACAGGAATTTGTGCGCTTATTGGTAATCAGAATCCGAATATCCCCCGTTCCATTCAGTTTTTTAGGCAGGGATACCTTCCCCGACGAAATCCTGAGAGGCTTATGCCCCGAAATTTTCATATATTCGGGGTGCTGCCCCTCATTAAACGGCAGCTTTTAAAACGATATGCGACATCTATGCGATTTTGTCTATTGCTTTTTTCTCTGTAATATGATAAAATAAGACAAATTGCAAAAAGTATTGACTGTGAAAGGAAACGGCAGTGAACCTGATTTTGGGAATTTCCAAGGCTGTAATGTATATTGCGTACCGACCTAAAATAATATATACGGACAAGTCTTTAAAGAAAAGGCTGAAGGGAAAGCCCTGCATATTTGCCGCAAATCACACCTGTCATACGGACGGACTTTTTGCGGGAGCGGTTTTAAGCCGATATAAGCCCTATTCCCTTGTGGCAAAGGACTGGTACGATAAAAAGCTTATGGGCTTTTTCCTGAAAAGAGCCAGAACAATTCCCATAGACAGATACAATCCCGATTCGGATTGGTATATTATGGGGCAAAGAGTTCTTGAAAAGGGAAGTCCCATGCTTATCTTTCCCGAGGGAAAAACGAACCGGGGCGGACCGTTAGGCGAGTTTAAGCCGGGAGCTGCGCTGTTGGCGGCGAAAATGTCGGTGCCGATCGTCCCCTGTGCAATTTACGGCGGATATCATAAGCTTTTCGGAAAAAGGCAGACTATGATTATAGGGCGGCCGGTGGAAATGATCTGCCCGGACAATATTCGTCCCTCTCAGTTTGCAAAAAAGCAGACTGTTGTTATACAGGACAAGGTGCAAAAGCTCCTTGACGAAAAAATTTAAAAGTAACGGCATCGAAAAAATAAGAAAGAGGTAAATATTATGAGCGAAAAGGAAATTGCAGAAAAAATCAAGGCTATGCTGGTGGAAAATCTCCGTATTCCCGAGGACGCTCTCGAAAACGACTCGGAGCTTTTCGGCGACGATATCGGACTGGATTCCATTGACTCCATCGAAATTATTGCAGGTATCGACGCCCTGTTCGGCGTACAGATGACAGGCGTTGCAAAGGAGCATTTTCAGTCGATAAACACCCTTACCGCCTATGTTAGGGAGCATATGGAGGGCTGACGGCCGAAAAAGGAATATTTAAGGCAGCACCGCACAAAGACCTATTGCGTATTAGCGTCGTATCAGTCGTATTAGTATAGTGCCGCCATAAAATTACAGGAGAAGAAAATGTCAGATAAAAACAGATGCGTAGTGACCGGCTTGGGGCTTATCTGCGCTTTAGGCGACAATGTGGAGGAATGCTGGGAAAACGCCGTAAACGGAATTTCCGGCATTCGCGACGTGACCGTGATAAATACCGACGGCTGTTATGCAAAAAAAGGAGCGGTAAACGATACCCCCGACGGCGATTTGTCCGAGGAAAACTACGACCGCTCCTCCCTGCTTTGTATCAAGGCGGCGGGAGAAGCCTTGAAGGACGCAAAAATCTCCCCCGAAAGCGAAAGCGGCATAGGCGTAATTATCGGCAACTGCGTAGGGGGAGCCGCCAGCATTGACAGTTATTACAGAGCGGTAAAGGAGCGGGGCGAGGAAAATGTTTCAAAGGAAGAAATCCTGAAAATGCCCGCCTCGGCCATTGCCAACAACGTTTCCGTTCATTACGGCTTAAAGGGCGTTACCGCCAATATAGTAAACGCCTGTGCAGCGGGAACCATCAGCCTCAGCTATGCCTGCGACCTTATCAGAAGCGGCGAGGCGGAGGTTTTCCTTGCAGGCGGCTCGGACGCCTTTACGTCCCTTGCCTTTGCGGGCTTTCACGCTCTTCACGCCTTGGATGAACGTCCCTGCTCCCCCTTTAACCGCAGCAGCGGCATTACCTTGGGCGAGGGTGCGGGAATGCTTGTAATAGAAAGCTATGAGCATGCGGTTCAAAGAGGGGCGAGAATCTACTGCGAGATTTTAGGCTCGGGGGTAAGCTCCGACGCCCATCATATCACCGCACCCCGACCCGACGGACAGGGACAGATGAGCGCAATAAGGAGAGCCGTTGCCGATTCGGGCTTAAAGCCGCAGGATATAGACTATATCAACGCTCACGGCACGGGAACGGCTAAAAACGACGAGGCGGAATTTTTATCCCTTCACACCCTTTTCGACTGCTCGGACAAGCTGTCGGTAAGCTCCACAAAATCAATGACGGGACACTGTCTTGGCGCAGCCGGATCCATTGAGGCGGTATTTACCGTTAAAGCCTTGGAGAACGGCATTATTCCGCCTACCGCAGGCTATACCGTTGAGGAAAAGGCGGCGTTGGAGGAGAAGGCGGGAAAAATCGACTTTGTGCCTAACGAAAGCAGAAGGAAGGAGCTTTCCTATGCCATGTCCAACTCCTTTGCCTTCGGAGGAAATAACGCAAGCATTATTTTTTCAAGGGAGCATAGGGAGATCCCCGCAAGGGAAAGCGATTCCCCCGTATATATTACCGGTCTGGGCATTGTAAGCAGCGCTGCCGACGGCTCCGACTCGGTTAAGGCGTCCCTTACCGCCGAGGATTACAAGACCCATGATATAAAAATGGCCTTTTACAGAAAGCTTGACCGTTTCAGCCAGCTACAGCTTGTAAGCGGCGTTAGGGCACTGGCTGACGCAGGGTTTAAGGCCGACGAAACCAACGAAAACGATATCGGAATTATAATAGGAACCTCCGACGGCCCTATGACTGAGATCGTGAATTTTCAGAAAAACGTTATCGATCACGGCACTAACGGCGGAAGCGCATTTTCCTTCCCCAACACCGTTTATAATGCGGCGGGAGGCTATTTCTCCATATTTGCGGGAATAAAAGGCTACAACGTTACGGTTGCCAACGGCGCACAGTCGGGACTTCAAAGCGTTTGCTACGCCCACAGCGTTATAAGGAGCAAGGAAGAAAGCGTAATGGTGGCGGCGGGAACAGACGAAAACACCGACGTTACCGAATATTTATACGGCAGGTACGGGGTAAGAACCGCCGATTTGCCTTATTCCGAGGGAAAGGGCTTTGTTTTGGGCGAAGGCTCGGTTTCTGTAGTTTTGGAATCCGAGGAATATGCAAATAAGCATAATTCCCCAAAATACGCTCAAATAGTAAGCTGGGGAATGGCGCACAGTCCTAAGGAATATTCCGACCAAAGGGTTGACGGCGATACCTTAAAAAAGGCGATCGGCGACGCCTGCAAAAGGGCGGGGCTTTTCCTTGAACAGATAAGCTTTATCAGCGGCTTTGGCTGCGGAATAAAGGAAATCGACCAAGGAGAGCTTGAGGTTTACCGAGAATTGTTCGGAGTCAACAAGCCGCTGCTGTCGGTAAAGGCGGCAACGGGCGACGCAAGGGCAGCCTCCGCCTCTATGGCATTGGCACAGGCCGCAAAGGTTCTTCACGGCGACGGCGATATTGTGGGCAAATGGTATCAGATAACCGAAAACGGAGCAAGAGAGTCGGAAGCCGCCGAGGGCGAATACGCACTTGCGGTAAGCTGCGGAGCGGGCGGCTCCTGCTCGGCAGTTATTATAAAAAGGGTTTAGGGTGAGCAGCTATGGAAAAGACCGCAGTTATAACAGGCTCCTCAAGAGGAATAGGCAGAGCCTGCGCTTTAAAGCTTGCCGAAAAAGGCTTTAATATCGTGGTGAATTATAACAGCAATGAGGAAGCCGCCAACAAAGCCGTCGAGGAAATAGCAGCTCTGGGCAGAAGGGCAATGGCAGTCAGGGCGGACACCTCCGATTTAAAGCAGGTTCAGGATATGTTCCGCACCGCCTTTAAGGAAATGGGCAGCATCGACGTGCTTGTCAACAACGCAGGGGTGGTAAGCGACGCTTATCTGCTTATGTTAAGTGCAGAATCTCTGCAAAAAAGCCTTGACATAAATATAAAGGGATATTTTAACTGTGCACAGCAGGCCGCCCTTAAAATGATGAAAAACAAAAGGGGAAGTATAATAAATATTTCTTCGGTAAGCGGCATTCACGCTCTTGCGGGACAAAGCGCATACAGCGCAACAAAGGGAGCGGTAAACTCTATGACAATGGTGCTGGCTAAGGAGCTTGCCCCTTACGGCATACAGGTAAATGCAGTCGCCCCCGGCTTTGTGGAAACCGAAATGATCACCGCCGTTCCAGAGGAGAAGCTGAAGGAATATCTTGACGCTATTCCCATGAAAAGATTTGCAAGGGCGGAGGAAATTGCGGAAACGGTCTCCTTGCTTGCCGACGGCAGTCTGTCTTATATTACAGGGCAGGTTATCGTTATGGACGGCGGATTGTCCTTGTGATAAAAATATATCCGCTTTTCCGACGGCACGTATTTCAAAAAGAGGGCTGTAAAAAACTGAAAGCTTACAGGTGACAGCTGCAAAACGGCTTCGCCGATTTTAAAAACCGAGGTACTAAATGAATTTATTGGAAATTAACAAAAGAATAAAGCAAAGACCTCCCTTTCAGATGATTGAAAGGGTTATAGAGCTTGAGCCTGACAAAAGAGCGGTGGGTATAAAGAACGTTTCGGTAAACGAGCCGTATTTTGCGGGACATTTTCCCGATATGCCCATTATGCCGGGAGTGCTTGTTACCGAGGCCTGCGCTCAGCTTTGTTCTCTTGTTATCGACCCCGAAAAAAGCAACGACCCCAATGTGATTTTCGTGCTTTTGAAAATCAAGGACTTTAAGTTTATCAAGCCCGTTCTGCCCGGGGACACTCTTGTTATCGAGGTGAACAAGACCTTGGATTCCTCCGGGCTTTATGAATTTTCCGCAGCGGTAAGGGTTGAGGATACCGTTAAGGCAAAGGGGTCGCTTATGTTTACCGCCGTGGATAAAAACAAAATTTACGGTGAATGATATTCAATGAGGGGC
>DNUB01000104.1 GCA_003508605.1 Oscillospiraceae bacterium
AACGGATCCCGAGCCTGTTGTAACCGATCCCGAGCCTGTTGTAACCGATCCCGAGCCTGTTGTAACTGATCCCGATGTTACCGAGCCCGATGTAACCGAACCCGATGTTACGGAACCCGATGTTACGGAACCCGATGTTACTACTCCCGAAGAGCCTGCAATCAAGGAAGGTTCGGCAAGCGGAGAGACAGAGGTTGAAAAGGATTCCGATATCAAAATCGAGATTCCCGAGCTTGGCGTAACTCTCGAAGCTAAGGCAGATACATTTGAAGAAGCTGTTTTAAAAATCATTGCTGAGGTTGAAGTAAAGCTTGCCACTGCCACCGAGCAGGAGAAGGCTGACGTTATTGCCGCTGCAATTGAGGGCCTTGCAAATGCGGGTGAAAGTGTTTCCGTAAACGATGTTATCAGCGTAACCCTTAAGGATCAGGATAACAATGCGGTTCAGCCTGTTGAAGAAACTTCCGTAAAGGTAACTATGCCTTATGACGGCAAGTCCAACTATGTGGCTTACATCGACGGAGAAGCAGTTGAATTTATCAAGCTTACAGTAGCTGACGGTTTTGCTTCCTTTGAGGCAAAGCATTTCTCCGACTACTATCTTGTAAGCCTTTCCGACGAAGCTATCAAGGCGGTTGAGGGAGAAGCTCCCGAGGAGACCACCGGCGAGGAAAGCAAGCCCGAAGAAACGAAACCCGAAGAAACCGATCCTGCGGAAACAACCACAGGTGTAAACGGCGATACGAGCAAACCCGGAAACGACAAAACCGACAACAAGCCCACGGGTATTGCAATCGCACTTATCCCTGCAATTTCTGCAGCAGCGGCAGCTATCGTATTCAAGAAGAAAAAGTAAGCGTTGGATTGACTGTACGCCTACATATGCGGACGATCGCTGAGATAATTTAAATAACCGAAAGCTCCCATCGGAGCGGAAGCAAGCATTCCGTTCCTTTGGGAGCTTTTTATGGTTTTCTGCAGGAAAACGGTTACACAATTTCAAATTTAGTAACTGTACATAATAGTCAATCCGAAATTTCAAAAAAATATATACAACATTTGGGGTGGAAATTGATTGACCCTGCACCGAAAATATGGTAAAATTTATAAGATAATGACCGTTATTAAATGATGGGATCGGAATATTTCTATGAACTTATTGAATATGAATATCAAAAGCACCTTTAAATATCAGGTAATATTTTTTCTGAGCGCGGCGATTCATATAACCTTTTTCCTGCTATTTATATTTAACGGAATCTATATATTGGCATTTTTTAATATATTCAGCATAGCGTTTTACCTGTTCGGCGGAATTTTAAGCCGGGGCAGCGTGTTTAAAAAATACAATTTGGCGTGGAACTTTGCAATCTACATAGAGATTACGGCTCATGCGATTTTGGCTACAATGTGGCTGGGTATGGATTCCTGCTTTTTTCTGTATAATATGGCTGCGCTTACGGTGGCTTCTTATATTATATATCTTTCAAGCAGCAGAGACAAGTTTTTTAAGGTTATTATGCCTATGGCGGCGGTAACCTTTACTGCGCTTGCGATAAGCTATGTCTTTCTTATTTTTAAGCAGCCGCTTATCACGCTGCTGTTCGACAGAGAGCTTTCCGCCGAAACAATACTGCTTATGCGGGGCGTAAATATTTTTATCACCGTCTTTGTTATGTTTTTCTTTTCCCTTGTGTTTATTGCGGAAATGCACAATTTAATGGATAAGCTGGAAAAAACGAACCGACAGCTTAATTACACCGCAAATCACGATGCGCTTACCGATCTGTATAACAGACACAGCCTTAAGGAGCTTTTCCGCAGCTTTATAAATTCCATAAGGGCAAGCTCGGCGGAGGATTTGACGGTGCAGGACGGCAGCGATAATATTTTTGATATAGACATTGAGTCCGTGCGGTTTTGCGTTATTATGGGAGATGTGGATAATTTCAAAGCAATAAACGATACTTACGGGCATTCCTGCGGCGATAAGGTGCTTAAAACGGTGGCTTCCGCCATAAAAAACGGAGTATCCGATATTGATATTGCCTGCCGCTGGGGCGGCGAGGAGTTTTTGATACTTATGAGCGGTGAAAAGAAGCAGTGCACCGAAAGGGTTGAAGCGATAAGACGGAATATAGAAAGCATTCACCTTGAAGAAGAGCCTGACCTGATCGTTACCATGACCTTCGGGCTTGTTTGCTGCTCCGAAATGCTCGGCGGCACAGTCAGACCGGGAAAGGTTACCAAAATCGACAAGCTGGTTCAGATCGCCGACAGCAGGCTTTATGACGGTAAGCACAAGGGGAAGAATGTGGTGGTGTTTCAGTGAGGGCGTATAATCGGCTGCACCGGTCTATAGATTAAAGAAAAAATTCAAAACACGGATATTGGAGCAGTGCAATAACCGTGTTTTTTTGCGCCTTGCTTTCTCTCGGTTTTTTTCGAAGGAATAACTTCCAAAATAGTAAAAAGACAGAATAAAAAGATTACCAAAACAGAACAGCAGCACAAAAGAATAATGCGCAATCCTCCAAAATCCGCCCTAAAGATAGCCGCCCCAACCTCCACCCGCACAAGAATTTTAATGACAGCAAAAACGTACTCAAAAAAACAAAATAAACTTTCCAAGAAAAGAACACCCCTCAACCGCCAACGTCCAAAGCGGGGAGAGGGGATAAGGAAAGGGTTCACAAGAAGGTGAAAGCGTTAGCTCCAAAGTGGCGACACGGGCATCGCCCAAAAAAAGCAAGGGAGGGGGAAAATCCACTTTGACTAATTTGTAATCCACCTCATTTACACAATATTTCCCAA
>DNUB01000288.1 GCA_003508605.1 Oscillospiraceae bacterium
CTGAATGGAACCCGCCGCCTAAGAGGCGGGGGACATCGGATTTTGATTATATAGGGTATTGGCGGTAATTTTTGCCGCACCTTCGGATTTATCCGCAAACAGCTTGTGAAAGGTAAGATTTTATTATGTTTGAAGTAATTAAGGGCAGCAGTCCGGCTAATAAAATAATTATCGACGGCGACGTAAAGATAGCCACCACCTCCTCCAAAAGGACGGAGGACAAAAACGCCGACGGTAAAGAGCAGCCCGAAATTACGGAAAACGCCGAGGAGACAAAGGACGCCGACCTTGTGACTATGACAAGGGAGGAGTTGGACGCTCTGCGGGCTCAGTACCGTATGGACGGCGAGCAGTACGCCGAGGAAATGAGACTGAAAACCAGCAAGGAATTTGCGGCGGCAAAGGCTCAGGCGGACAAGATAGTGGAGGACGCCGAGAATAAGTCTCACGATATCCTTGCCGCAGCGGAAAGCAGGGTAAGGGCTGCGGAGGAGGACGGCAGAAAGCAGGGCTACGACAGCGCATACAAGGACGGCTACGGGAAGGGCTCCGAGGACGGCTACACCCACGGTCTTAATCAGTGCAGAGCCGCTCTCAGGGATCTGCAAAGCCTTTGCCAAAATATAGAAAAGGAAAGAAACGAGCTTATGGCGGAAAACCGCCGTGCAATATTTGATTTGTCAATGGGCATTGCCCAAAAGATAACCATGACGGTTCTGAGTCAGAAGGACAAAAGCGCGCTCCAAAGAATGATCACCAATGCGGCAAAGGAGTTTCGCAAGGCGAAGCGGGTAAAGGTGACCCTTTCAAGGTTGGATTTAAGCGACGATGTGGAAACGGATCTGAACACCTTTGAAAAATGCTTTTCTCCCACAACAGAGGTTGAATTTGAGGTGCTGGAGGACGGAGAAAAGGGAACGCTTCAAATCGAGACGGATACCGAAATTCTTGATGCGGGAGTTTCCACTCAGTTAAAGATGATAGAGGAGTTAGGCAGCGGAAAATATCGGGACAAGGAGCCCTCAAAGTCCGCCGAGGGCATCGCAGACAAGGACGAAGGAAAGGCGGAGAGCAAAAAAGAGACAGGCGGCGAGCCGCTGCCCGTTACACGGGAAGAGGACGCCGAATAAGAAGCCTGTCCCCATAGGAGCGATGCGTGGATTTTCGAGGGGATTTTGTCAAGGACAAGGCAAATTTTAATAGGCAGTCTGCCGCAAGTAAAGAAAAATTAACGCAGTCGACGGTAAAATATGCCGGAAAGAGGCGTGCCGATTCCTATGCGGGCAGGTTCTAACAGTGACATCAAGGCAATACCGATATCGGTTTTGCCTTTGTGTTTCTTTAGGTTTATTTTGGTTTCTTTTGGTTTCATTTTGGCAAAGCAATAATTGCGGAATTTTTCAAAGCTGTCTGTAAGAAGATTAAGAATCAGCGGGGATATGCTCCCCGTAAAGCCCTGAGGGCTTACGCCTGCGGAGCTTTCATAAAATCGGGGAGCCGCCCCTTATTGAACTTCATAAAAATTCGGAATTTCAGCGGATAACCTGAAAAGGGTTTCCCATTCGATATAAAAAAGTACGGCAGGAGAAATTAAAACGAGGAAGCAAGATGGATTTAAAAGGATTTACCGAGGAGCTGAAAAGCTTTGAGACTCGCAGAACCTTAGGCAAGATAGAGAAAATAATCGGTATGACCGTGGAGGCAAGCGGCCCCCAGTGCAATATCGGCGACGTTTGCAGGGTTTACAAAAAGGGCTGTCCCGACGATTTTCTTTTGGCGGAGGCGGTGGGCTTTCAGGAGGATAAGGTGCTGCTGATGCCCTACACCGATATAGAGGGCGTAGGTCCGGGGAGCATTGTGGAAAATACGGGCAAAAAGCTTATGGTGCGCACAGGCAATGCCTTAATCGGCAGAATTGTGGACGCCGTGGGAAATCCTCTCGACGACGGCGGAGAAATAAGCTACACGGGAGAAATGTCCATATCGGGAATACCCGTAAATCCGCTGAACAGACCTAAAATCGCAGAGCCCTTGGAGCTGGGAGTCAAAGCCATCGACGGCCTGTGCACTCTCGGAAAGGGACAGAGAATAGGCATTTTTGCAGGCTCGGGCGTGGGAAAAAGCACCCTTATGGGTATGATTGCCAAAAAGGTCAAGGCGGATCTTAACGTTATCGCTCTTGTGGGAGAGCGAGGCAGAGAGGTTCGGGAGTTTATAGAAAACGATTTGGGCGAGGAGGGCATGAAGCGGTCGGTAGTGGTGGTAGCCACCAGCGATCAGCCTGCTATGATGAGAAGCAAGTGCCCTATGACCGCCACGGCAATTGCGGAGTATTTTATGCAGCAGGGGAAGGACGTGCTGCTTATGATGGACAACCTTACACGTTTTGCCATGGCAAGGCGGGACGTAGGTCTTTCCATCGGCGAGCCGCCTATAATGAGGGGTTACACCAGCTCCATTTACAGCGATATGCCTAAGCTTCTGGAGAGAGCGGGCTGTTTTGAGGGCGGCAGCATTACGGGAATTTATGCGGTTCTGGTTGAAGGCGACGATACCAACGAGCCTATTTCCGATACCGTAAGAGGCATTATTGACGGACATATCGTTCTGTCAAGAAAGATAGCGGCGCAGAATCACTATCCCGCCATAGACATACTGCCCAGCATAAGCCGTTTAATGAGCATAATCTGCGACAAGGAGCATAAGGACGCAGCGGGAAAGCTGAGGAATCTGCTGGCGCTGTATACCTCAAACGAGGACCTTATAAACATAGGCGCATATAAGCACGGCACCAACCCCAAGCTTGACGAGGCAATAGCCAAGATCGACAAAATAAACGGATTTTTGATGCAGGGCGTTGACGAGTCTTATTCTTTGGAAGAAACCGTTTCGCTCTTAAAGGAAGCGGTGCAGTAGCAAAGGAAAAGCCGCGGGGCTTTATGCAAAGATACCCTTCGGGGGATTCCGACGGCACGGATTTTGAAATTTTTTTCAAATCGGTAAATTACCGCCGATTTTTTGACAGAGCAATAAATCGGCGTCGATTCAGGGGGCTTTATGGGACTTTTCAATAAAAACAACAAGAACAAGGAAAATAAAAAGCCGGCTGCACCTGTGGAGAAAGAGCCCGATATGTCGGGGTGGAACGCAATCGTTGCCGAGTTTGAAAGGATATATCCGGGTCAGACGAACCCTATGCATTTCGGCACCCTTATTCCGTGGAGCTTAGGCGGTCCCAATCCTTTGGACGGCATAAGCATTTATGACGGCGGCGATTTTTGGCACTGCGTTACCTTCGGCTTGTCCGAGCTGTTTGAAAAGGAATCCGAGAATAAGGAGTACAGCGGTTACGGCATGGAGTTTACCTTTAAGCTTAAAAAAGGCTGCTATGACAGGGACGATGAGGAAGACGAGCTGAAGACGATTTTCGGCAATCTTGACAATTTGGCAAAGCTTACCTTTGAAAAGGGCGAACTGTTTCTGCCTAACGAATATGTTTATACGGGTCAGACGGAGGGAATCGACAGAAACCGAAAATCAAAGCTTACAGGCTTTATCACCATGTCCGATCCCCTGCTTAACACCCTCGACACACCTAACGGCAGGGTGGAGTTTGTGGAGTTTATCGGCGCCGCCGACAGCGAGCTTAAGGCAATTATCGATAAAAAGATAAGAGTCGGGGAATTACGGGAAAAATTGGGAACGGACGTTACCGATTATCTGAGAGAGCCGATTATTTAAACAAGCCCCTGCGGTTTTCATTTCCAAAAAGGAGGTACCACGCTTGAAAAAATTCAAATTTACCCTTGACAGGATCAAGCAGTACCGTATTCAGATCGAGGAAATGGAGAAAAACGACCTTTCCGCACTGAGGGCGGAGCTGTCTGAGCTGGAGGAGCAGGCGGAGGAGATAAAGGACGCCATAATCGCCAAGTCCGAGGAGCTGAGGCGGCTTTACCGAAAGGGTGCGTTTCCCAACGAGATCTCGGTGGCAAACCGCTATCTTACCTATAAAAAGCAGCTGCTGGAGATTAAGTTAGGGGAGATCGAGGAAAAGAACATACAGATAGAAAAGAAGCTTCAGGACGTAATAGAAGCCACTCAGGAGGTCAAGAAGATGGAAAAGCTGGAGGAGCACCAGCTGGAGGAGTATAAGCAGGCGGAGCTTAAGGAAAGCGAGAATTTCATAGAGGAGTTTTTCGGAGCAAAGCCAAATGCGGAGGCATAGCCTTTGATGCAAAAGCGCAGGTCTGCGGTTACAAAAATTTCGCACCTGCTCATATTTTTTTGTAACAACTCACAAAATTTTTTATTTTTTCGGGATTATGTAACCCCATATAACGCTTCATTTGCCGCCCTTTTGCGCAAGCGGCGGGAGAAAACCTTATTTTACCGCACCTTGAAGCGGATGCGGCGGCAGGAAGGACGCAATAAAAAATTTGTCAAAGATTACATTTTTTTATATCCTCCTTGTTGACTTTTCGGAACAATATGTGTATAATTATAGGGAGTAAAAATGTTTTCGGTTGATAAGGAGCTTTCTCCTTTTCAATATATACTAAATTGTCAAAAACATTTGCGTAATTTTTCGGCGGGTAGAATATTATATACGGGCAGCCTCGGCTTTTTGCAGCACATAGTATTATACCTTGCTTTTCTGTTGTCTGCAACAGATTTAAGCCTCTCGGATTCCTGTTCAAAATAGTGTAAAAACCCAATATGAAGATTTTCGCTTGTGTTTTCGGCAATTACCCTAAAGCTTGAGGAAACTTTTAAAAGGTTCTTTAAGCTGATTCTTGAAGACGATATTTGAAAGGAGGTGAAAAAATGGCACAGACGGATATAAATTTGATTACCCCGGTTAAAGGGGGGAAATCAATTTTCAAATCGGTCAATTACATAGGCAGACCGATAAAAAACAGCGAAGTGGAAAAGCTTTTTTCCGAAAAGCTGAAGGAAATGTCTTTCGAGACTATCGGAGTCGCCGATGAAATTCCCGATCCCAACAGAGGGGAGCTGCACCCTGTCAGACCCAAGCTTGAAAAGCAGGGCGGCGTAAGGAAGCCCTCCGTTTCCGACGGCAGCGGATCGGGCGAAAAGGCGGCAGACGTTCCTCCCCAGCTCGTAATAAAAAGAACCGATATGAACGCCGACGGAGGCAGCGCAGCCGACAATGCTCAAAAGGGCATATCCGAGAACGGGAGCGGGAAATTACCCGTTGTTGAAAACATACCTGCCGTGGGCGGTAAAATTTTTTCCGACGTGAAGGGTAAGCCGCAGTTAGTGGAGATCTCGGGCGTATTTGCACCTCAGATCGGTTCCCTTGGCGATATGGCGGCGGAGAAGGACGGCGAAACCGATTCCGATACGGAAGGAACGGCTCTTTTTCCCGCAGCGGATACCGAATATGAGGATAAAAAGGGCGTTGTACTCTTCCCTCAGACCGAAAAGGAAGCCGACGGCGGTACAAAGATCGTATCACGGACCGAAAAAGCTCGGGAGAACCTCGGGAATAATGCCGACAACAATAAGGCAAACACAGAGAATAAAACCGAGGACGCTATTGGCGAAAAGGGCGCAGTAAACCGCATACCTTATCAAGGCAAGCTTTATAAGGGAACTCTTGAGGATCTTATCAAAAGCGGCGGGCTGAGCTTCGGAGATATTATTACCTTTGCCGTTACCGACAAGGGGATATTTATCGGCGGCGAGGACGGCAGCAGAGAGGATTTGTCGAATTTTGCCGACGGAGACCTTTTCGGAGGACTTTTCGACGTTCTGAGCAGAATGCTTGAAAGTCAAAGCGAGCCTGATGCGGGTCAGCAGCTTAAGCAGCTGATAGCCGAGGCGATTCGGAAGGTTGTTTCGGATATGCACGACCCCGTTAAGCAGGAGGAGGAGTATCAGAAAAAGCTGCTGGACTTCCTTATGAAGTTTGTCGACAGCATAAACGGTAAGAACCGCCGCAAGGAAACCGCTCTCGGCGACGATGAGGATCGGGAATCGGAGGGCTTGCTGCTTAAGCTCATTGAAAATCTGATAGAAGCCTCGGAGAAAAATTCGGAGGAGGACAAAAAGGAGTACACCGCCGCAATTTACATCTACGGCGCAGAAATCGGACTTTTGAACGCCGAAGGAATCAGCCCCGATAAGCAGGCTGAAGAGGACGGCAGCGAAGAAGCGGATTCTCTTCCGGAAGCGGAAATCGGAGAGGACTTAAGCGATATAAGCCAAGGACAGATGCCCGAGCCGAAAAGGGCGTACGCTCAAAGCTACGGCGCAGCAAAGGCGAAATCGCAGGAGGTCTATGAGAATGCGGAGGCTGTCGGATACGAGTCCTCGGAAAAAACGGACTTAAACGCCGCTTATAATAACGGATCGGTTAAAAGCACCGCCTTTGCAGCCGATAACGTGGCTGATGCGGACAATACCCAAAATACCGCTAAAGCCTATGGGAACGGTTATAACGCTCTCTACGGCAGCGCCGAGTATACCCCTGTTTCCCGCAACGGTGCGGATCTTAGAAACAACAGCGTTTACCCGGGCGTGAAGGAAACCGATTTGACGGCGGCTGAGGAGATTTCCGTGACGGCAGCGGCTAAAACCGAAAACGCTGCAAAGGAAAATAATTTCGAGACAAAAACCGAAAATACCCCGGAAGAGAATAACCTTAAGGCAAATGCTCTGAAAACAAATACCCGCAATACCTCTGAGGAGAATATTTTCGAAGCAAAAACCGAAAATCCCCCTTACGGTGTTCAAAGAAGCCTGCAAGCACACAGCGGCAAGGGCGAAGCGGGAAAAAGAGAAAACAAGGGCGGTATAAATTCGGCAGGTCTTACGGGACGGCGCATCGACCGCAGCACAACGTCGGAGCTGGAGGAGCTTAAAAGGCTTTTCGGAGTCAAAAACCCCAACGAAAAAAAGCTTAAGGAAATGAACGAGCTTAAATCCGAGGAGGAAGCCTCGGAGGAAGGCGGAAGCACCGAAAAAACCGTTGTTCCGAAGGAGGATTCGGGCGTTTTGGATTTGGATACAAAGGAAAACAAGGGCATATCCGATAAAAGCATTATCCAGTCCGTAACCGTAGAAGCCTTAAAGGCGGACAGCGAAGCGGTGGCGAAGGCGTATACTCCCGATGAGAGAGGCGCAAAGCAGATTATGACGCAGATCATTTCCGAAATGCTCAACAATCTGTCCCGCAGCAGCGGAGCAGGGAAAACGGTAACCACTCTTACAATGACGCTGACCCCCGAATCCCTGGGAAAAATTACTATGAAGGTAACGGAAGAAGCGGGCAAAATCAGTCTTATGGTAACCGCTCACAGCAAGGAAACGGCGGAAATACTCTCTCAGAGAACGGACGCTATGCAGCAGGCAGCCAAGGACAGCGGCACTCAGCTTGAAAAGTACCAGGTAGTCTACGCTCCTCAGGAGGACGGCAGGACAGGTCATCAAAGCTTTGACGGAAGCAGCAAGAATCCTTATGTAAGACAGGATACCGAGGAACAGCCTAAGGACGGCGGCGAGGATCGGTTTGCCGATTTGCTGAAGCAGGCGATTTAGCCGAGATCGGGCGTTAACGCTTAAAAAAAGCCTTTTTAAGGCGGAAAGGAGAGAAAATGGGTTCATATAACGTAAATCCTACCACAAGCCCATCGGATACCCTCAACAAGTATGCGGAGTATTTTGAGGAATCAAATTCCAACAGTATGATCTCCGTTGAAACCTTTTACAAGCTGCTTATGGCTGAAATGACGAACCAGGATCCTTTGGAGCCCACCTCCAACACCGAGTTCGTTTCACAGCTGGCAAGCTTTTCCGCACTGCAGACCAACACGGACAGCCTTTATTACAACACTATAGCCTATGCCACCAGCTTGGCGGGCAAAACGGTTACCATCGCTACTCAAGGCTCGTCGAAGGACGATCTGAACATTGTGACGGGAGTTGTTACGGGCGTTGACATCAGCGATGAGAAAAACATCGAGGTGGTGGTAAACGGCGAAAGGTACAAGCTTAAAAACGTAATGAACGTTGTAGGCGCAGGCTCGAATATTACCGGCACCTCAATGGGCTCGGACGGCGCATATGCGGTAAGCCTTATAGGGAAAAACGTAACCGTAAATTCGCTTACCGAAAGCGGCAGCAGCGTTCTCGATATGGGCATTGTGGACAGCGTGGAAATCGTAAACGGCGAATACAGAGTAGTTGTAAACGGTTATTCCTACGGCTTAAGCGATGTGGTCAAGGTCACAAATCCCGCCGAGGATACGGAAAAGCCCGACGAAGAGCCGGGAAGCACGGAAACCTCTGTCATGGAAGAAGAGGGAAAATAACCAAAACAATTTTCATAACTTTGCGAAACGGAGGCGAGAGTTATGCTGCTTAACGAGTTTCTGAAAACCAGAAATCAAAGCGTCGTAAGTCAGCCTGTTGAAACCTCTGCTATTCCCCAAAGCAACAAAAGCGAAGCAAGGGTAAACGAACGGGGAAACTCTTTCGCAGACGAGTTAAAGACTCTTATAGCAGGTAAAAGCGCAGTACAGTTCAGCAACCACGCAATTAAACGGCTTGAAAGCAGAGAGATAGACGTCAGGGAAAACGACACTCTCGAAAGACTTAACAAGGGCGTTGAGTTAGCGTCGCAGAAGGGCTGCGGACAGTCGCTTATACTTATTGACAACACGGCTTATATTGTGAGCGT
Organism: Oscillospiraceae bacterium; assembly: GCA_003508605.1. Lineage (GTDB taxonomy): Bacteria > Bacillota > Clostridia > Oscillospirales > Ruminococcaceae > Ruminiclostridium_E. Next base: position 8,708 of record DNUB01000288.1, read on the forward strand.
GGAAAACAATAAGGTAATTACCACGGTATCACAGGCAGATCTGAAAGAAAACGTATTTACAAACATCGACTCCACCGTTATCGTATGATATTGGACCGAAAGGAAATATCGCTTCCCCGAACGATCGAAGGGGAGCAGGGGGCGGCTTCTGCGGGGCGCATCCGGTGCGCTCTGCGGGAAAGGCCCGAAAACGGTGAGTCCCGACAGAAAGGACTATAAAGCTATGATGAAATCACTTTACTCCGGTGTGGCAGGTCTTAAGGTTCACAACCAGAGAATGGACGTTATCGGCAACAATATTTCCAATGTAAACACAACCGCATTTAAAGCCAGCACGATAACCTTTAAGGATATTTTCTATCAGAACAAAAGCGAGGCTACCACGGGCAATATTGTAAAGGGCGGCAGAAACGCCAACCAGATCGGCTACGGCGCAAATTTGGGCGCAGTTGAGCAGGTAATGACTCAATCGGGCCTTGTATATTCCGATATCCCCACCGACTGCGCTATTCAGGGCGACGGCTTCTTCCGAGTTATGGATAAGGTGGGCAACATTTATTACACAAGAAACGGCTCCTTCCACATAGACAACTACGGCAACCTCTGCGACCCCAACGGCAACATCGTTTTGGGCGTAAGCGGAGATCCCACGGGCGTTGACGCCTCCAGCAACAGAATTAACCTGTTTGTCCCCCCCGTAGACGACAAGGCGGCAAGCGTAAGCAAGACCTTTAAGTTTGACGGAGAGGCTTATAATTATACCATCTCCAACAGACTTATCGGACCCGAGGGCAATATTGCTCTTACCATTCTCGACCTTAACGACGGCGAAACTCCTTTTGCGGTTCAGAACGGCGACAGCCTTACCGTTCATATGGATCTGTCTGCGGATTATAAAAACGTAAACGAATTTCAGCAGGCTCTTGACGACGCAATAGCTAAGGGCGACGTGGATTTGGGCGCCGGCTTCGGTTTGAACTTTGACTTTGAAACCCTGCCTTGGGAGACTGTTCCCGTTAAGGCGGAATACACTATTACGGACGGCGCAAATATAAATCTGATTTTCGTGGCAGGGGTTGATGGCGTTATCGGAAACGACTACACGGTTTCCCTTAAGGCAGACGGAGGCGCAACGGAGGTTATGGCGGAATGGAACGGAAACGACCTGACTGTCACTATTCCGCAGGGTGCAGCGGTAACTACCGCTCAAATCGAAAATGCCATCGAAAAAGCGGCAGGCGGCGACGCAACTAAGAGAATGAACGTTATAGGCAACAATATTGACGCTGCAAGCGCAGTAGCAGGTCTTGACGAAAAGGCAAACGCTCCCGATACCGCCGGCGTAGACGGAGTGCTTCAGCTTCCCAAGCATGCGGCGAATACAATAGAGCTGGGTCAGAAATCCGTTGACGGCGCACAAAGAGCGACAACTATTTTAACCTTTACTGCGGAACAGGGCGGCGACAAGCCCAACGGCTACGAAATCAACGTAAAGGTAAACGGCAAAATAACCGATCCTGTTGCAAAGTGGAGCGACGGGGTTCTTACCATTTCACTTCCCGAGCTGGCAGACGGCGATACACTGGATCTTGACGACCTGCAGAAGATTCTGAACGAAGCTGCGGGAAATAATCAGAGCAAGAGAGTAAAAGTAACGATTCAAAACTTAAATCCCAATTATGATCCCGATGATGCTAATTCGCAGCTCTATGTCGAGGGCGATGAAATAGTAGCAAGCGATACCTCTTTTATCGGCGACAAAAATTACAGAACTGCGCTTACAGGCGGCGTAAACGGCTTCTTTAAGGACTTTGCGGACGCTATGGACACGGTTAAGCTTGCAGACGGACGCTACGCTGCAGAGCAGACCACCAAGAACCTGAAGCAGATCTACATTGACGACGACGGCGTTATTTACGGCGTTCATGCGGTTCATGGCACTATAGCAATGGGTCGTATCGATCTTGCCATCTTTGAAAACCCCATGGGTCTTGATCAGGTGGGCACCTCTTATTGGCAGCCCTCCTTAAGCTCGGGCGATCCCGAGGTTAAGACCCCTAACGACCTTGGCGTAGGCTCAATCGTTTCCAACGCTTTGGAAATGTCAAATGCGGACCTTTCACAGGAAATCTCCGATATGATCATCACACAGAGAGGCTTCCAGGCTAACTCCCGTGTTATCACGGTTACCGATACCATGCTGGAGGAGCTTGTAAACCTTAAGAGATAATTTTATTAAATATTTCCGGGGTCGGAGACCTTGTTCATATTAACCGATAATATGAATCGGTACCGATTTATCGGTGTTTGGCACACTCTCTCCCGCAAAGGGGCGGGAGAGAGAAAACTGCCAAATAATATAAATAATGTAAAATAATATACGAGAAGTTGATTTTAGAAGATATTATACCGAAAGCAAGGGGCTTTAACGAGAGATTTAAGGAGCAATGCTTAAGGCATTGATTGATTTATGATTTATCTGACTAAATTGGGCGGGAAGAAGTTTTTGCTTAACGAGGGCAACATAGAGACGGTGACTCAGAATCCCGACACCATTGTGGTTTTAAACAACGGTCACAGCTATATTGTTCAGGAATCCATGGAGGAGATAATGGAAAGCATTATTGCCTTTAACCGCAGCAGCAGAAGGAGCTTGAACAGAAGAAACGGCGATTTAAATTCCGAATGAACCGCAAAATTTGCGTGAATATACAGACGGCGGATAAACCGTCAAAAAAGTAAACGGAGGGCTTATTTTGAATATTACGATTATAATAGGCTGGGTTTTGGCTTTCGGCTTAACAGTCTTTGGTATTATGAACGGCGGCGATTTCAGTAATTTCGTAGATCCCGCAAGTATTGCGATTACAGTAGGCGGTACCTTCGGCGGACTTATCGCCAGCTTTCCCCTTTCAACCTTAAAGGCACTTCCCAAGCTGTTTAAGATTGCGTTTATTCCTCCAAAATACGATCCTCAGAAGTACATAGACGAAATATGCGAATATGCGAGAATTGCAAGAAGCCAGGGTATACTTACCCTTGAGGACAGCGCAAACAAGGCAAAGGACCCTTTTATGAAAAAAAGCCTGCTTTTGCTGGTGGACGCCAACGATACGGAAAAAATACGGGAAATGCTGGAGGAGGCAATAAGCTTTACCGACGACCGACATGCGGCAAACAGAGCATTCTTTGAAAAGGGCGTTGCTCTTGCTCCCGCCTTCGGTATGCTGGGTACGCTGGTAGGACTTGTAAACATGCTGGCGGTAATGGCGGATAACCCCGACGACTTGGGTTCGTCAATGGCTACGGCCCTTATCACCACCTTCTACGGCTCACTTTTGGCGAACGTTATCTTTGCCCCACTCGACAGTGCGCTGAAGCAGGCGAACGATAACGAAATACTGTGCATGCAGATCATCTGCCAGGGCTCAATGGCGATAGCTTCGGGCTTTAACCCCGCTCTTATAAGAGAAAAGCTTGAGTTTATGATTGCCGACAAGGATATTAAGGGCAAGGATTCGGGCTCCTCCGAGGGTTAACCGAAAAGGACTTTTCCCCTTCGGCAGATCCGATTTTCCGTCCTTCATAAACGGAAAGGGAGCTTTACTCTTCATATTATATTTATAAAGCAGTTATTTCCATTTGCAAATCATCGGAAAATATGTTATACTTAAAGGAAGGAGGCATAAAATATGGCTAAGAAAAAGGAACGCAGCAAAATAGACCCCAATGGTTGGATGAACACCTATTCGGATATGGTTACGCTGCTGATGTGCTTTTTCGTAATGCTTTATGCGGCTTCCACACCGGACGAGGTGAAGTGGCAGTTTATTTTTCAGAACTTCACTTCCTCGGGCAAATACATAAACCCCTTCGTTTTGGACAAGGATCCCAACAGAACCAACAATCCGGACGATGAGGACGGAAACAGTCCCATACCGCCGGGTGAGGTGGAGGACCCGGACGACAATCATGTGGGAAACACCCCCGCTCACTTTAACGAGCTGGCGGGCTGGCTTACGGGAAAAGCGGAATCCAGCGAATATGCGGACGATATATCCGTCGTGGTAAGCTCCAGCGGCTCGGTTACCATAAGATTTAAGGACGGTGTTTTGTTTAATCCCAACAGTGCGGAGCTTACCGACAGGGGAAGAAGAGAGCTTAATCGGTTTTTGCCGGGAATTTCCGCCCTTAAGCAGTATATAGGAAAGCTTCAGGTTTCGGGACATACCGCAAAGGCGTTAAGCGAGGTAAACGATTGGGATTTGTCCGGTGCCAGGGCGTCCTCCGTTCTTAAGTTTGTGGAGTGGAAAAGAACGGTGGATTCCGAAATTATGACAGGTGAATTTTGCGGACCCAACAGACCTATTGCCGACAACGATACGGAGGAGGGCAGAAGTCAGAACCGCCGTGTTGAGATTACCATAATAAGGAACAACAACAATACCATAAGCAATGCCACCATGCAGGATATTCTGAAATACGACCACGGCGTTATCCTGTCCGGACCGGGCAGCGGCGGAAACGACGTTAAGGATCAGATTTCCCAGATTATAGACAATATCGAGCATAAGTACGGCACCAACGTAGACGAGGACGGAAACGTGGTGGGAAACGAAAGCGGTCCTTCCATTCCCGGCGAAATCACGGGCATTCCCGACGATCTGATTCATGACGTTGACGAAGAAGGAAACATTGTGACCGAGGGTTCGGGAGCGGAGGAAAATCCGTAAGGAGAGGGGCGCACCCAAACCGCAGGGACTTTTTAAGGGACCTTGCGGCAGGACCTAAGGAATAAAGCCAAGGCACAAGGGTTAAGGATAACTTTTGTTTTAATTAAGGATATTACCGAGGCGTGTCCGAAAACAAAGCAGTTTAGTGAAATTTTGCTGAATATGCGGCGGTTTCAAGGGAAAAGGCGCAGTAATTCCTCTCAGGGGATTACTGCCTGCATTCTTTGACGCAGAGAGCTTCCGCAGTCGGCGGAAATGTGAAAGCTGCGGCTTTTCGGATAGCCCCTAATCGGAATGCAAAAAGGAACGCAAAAAGAAGAGCGAAAGGAGCGATATGATTTGGCGGATACGCTCACACAGGAACAAATAGACGCCTTACTTAATCAAGCTCTTTCGGGAGAGGTTATTCAAACAGCCAGCGAGGAAACGAAGGATCAGGTCAAGGAGTATGACTTCCGTTCTCCCAAAAAGTTCACGAAGGAAAAGATACGCAGCCTCGAAACAATATTCGAAAGCTATGCCAGACTGCTGTCGTCTTATCTTACGGGATTGCTCAGGCTTTACTGCAAGGTGAGTCTGATATCCATAGAGGAACAGAGGTATTTTGAGTATAACAACGCACTTCCGGATTACGTAATTATGGGATTGGTGGATTTAGGAATAAATTCGCAGAATGTGGAAGAATTTACCACGATAGTTCAGCTATCCAACTCTCTTACATTTACCATGATAGACAGACTTTTAGGCGGCAGAGGCGTGGCTGCGGAGCTTGACAGAGATTTCACCGAGCTTGAAACAAGCGTGATGAAAAAGGTGGCGTCGGATATGGCAAAGATGATGGAGGAGCCTTGGAGCAACTACCTGGTTCTTCACCCCACTCTTGTGGGTCTTGAAACCAATTCGAGGGTCATTTCCACCGTTGGCTACGACGACACGATGATAATTATCGCCTTGGAGGTTACGGTAAACGACGAGAACAAATCCATTCTTTCCGTATGTATGCCCGCCATAAACCTTGATGAGATAATGATGAATTATGTCACCAAGAACCAAAAGACGGCGAGAAAGAACTACGATCCCAAACGGGAAAACGAACGGCGAGAATCAATAATGTCAGCTCTTAATCAGTCATCACTGACGATTACGGCAGTCTTAAGCGAAACTCAGCTTCAGATGTCCGACGTCCTGCATTTACAGGTAAACGACATTATTCCGTTAGACAAAAACATAGGCAGTAATGTTGTTCTGCGAATAGGCGACAAGGACTGGTTTGACGGCAAACCCGGAATCTACAACAACAAGAAGGCTGTCAAGATCGAAAACGTTTATAGAATAGAGGTTTAGTTGATGGAAAATATTGAATTCTCAGATATCCAAAAGGACGCCATTGGCGAAATACTGAATATAAGTATGGGCAGTGCGGCAACGGCGGTTTCGGAGCTTTTGAGTGCGAAGGTTTGGATAACCACTCCGAGAGTGGAGGTAAAAACTGCCCAGGAAATGAATTACCAAAGGTTAGAGCCTGCCGTATGCGTGAAGATTCAGTACATAAAGGGACTCAGCGGCACCAATATGATGGTGTGGAAGCAGGACGACGTTCAGCTTATACTTAATCAGCTGATGGGTCAGCCCTTGGTGGTATCCCCCGATTTCGAGTTTGATGAGCTTAACATAAGCGCAGTTTCCGAGGTTATGAACCAGATGATGGGCGCAAGCGCAACCGCCCTTTCAAACTTCCTCGGCTTTACCGTGGATATTTCCACCCCTAAGCCCGTTATAATGGACGAGGTGATGACAAACATCGACGTTACCGAGTTTGAGCCTAACGATACGGTGGTTTCGGTAACCTTCGACCTTACGATAGACGGAGTTATTAAATCGGAGTTTGCCTCTGTTATGAGCGCAGATTTGGCAAAATCCATTGCGGATAAAATGTTGGGCGCAGATCTTGAAGAGGAACAGCCTGCACAGGAGGCTGCACCGGCAGCCGCTCCCGCACCTGCCGCACCCGCTCCCGCACCTGCCGCACCCGCTCCCGCTCCTGCACCTGCGGCTCCCGCACCCGCACCGGCTCCCGTTCAGGCACCAGCACCCGCTCCCATGCCCGAGGGAATGCCAATGGCGGGTCAAGGCGGAGAACAGGGCTATCCCTATCCTTATCCGCCGCAGCCCTATCCCTATCCCTACCCCGCAGCTCAGCCGGGCTACGGATATGCGGCTCCCGCACCCGTAAACATACAAAACGCTCAGTTCCAGAATTTCGGAGAGCCTTCGGTACAGCTTACGGGCGAACAGAGAGATAACCTTAACCTCCTTATGGATGTACCTTTGCAGATCTCGGTGGAAATAGGCAGCGCACGGCGCAAGGTAAAGGATATTCTGGAGTTTTCGCAGGGCTCTATCATAGAGCTTGAACGTCAGGCAGGTGCGCCTGTTGATATAGTTGTCAACGGAAACTTGATTGCCAAAGGCGATGTAGTTGTTATTGACGATAACTTTGCGGTAAGAATTACAGAAATAATCAAGTCGAAGTTAATTGATACATTAAGCAAGGAATAATCGGAAAAATTATTAACACGGTTTCCCGCCTGTCAAAGGGCGGCAATCATTAAAAGGAGATAAGGTAATATGGACAAAAAGATTCTTTTGGTAGACGATGCGGCTTTTATGAGAATGCTTATCAGAGATGCGCTTACGAAAAACGGCTATACAAGCATTATAGAGGCTGCCGACGGACAGATCGCCGTTGATACCTACAACGCCGAAAAGCCTGCGCTTGTTATTATGGATATCACAATGCCCAATAAGACAGGCATTGAGGCTTTACAAGAGATCAAGTCAAAGGATCCTTCCGCAAAGGTTATTATGTGCAGCGCAATGGGTCAGGAGGCAATGGTTGTTGAGGCTATCAAGTTAGGTGCGCTTGACTTTATCGTAAAGCCCTTTAAGGCAGAGCGTATTATCCAGACTGTTCAAAAGGTTTTAGGCTAATGAAAAATATTTCCCGACCGCCGTTTCCTTCGGGCAGGGCGTCGGGAATTTTCCGTTTGACAGCAAGGGAAGATTTTTCCTTTGCCCGAAAATCGGGGCTGTTATGCCTTAACGGGGAATTATCCGCCTTTGGATCAAGGCTTGGCGAAAAACCCGGAAGGCGGCATTTTTGCGGCGACAGCAGCCCTTTCGTAAATCTGTCACGGATATGATTTTCAATTTGTATATTCCCCGCCGAAGCCCCGAACAGGCTTGGGCTTTCGGTTTTTCGCACAAGCTCGGGGCTTGCGCCCCCGGATTTTTCATAAATTCGGTGCGTTGCCCCTCATTGAA
>DNUB01000329.1 GCA_003508605.1 Oscillospiraceae bacterium
GGATTTTTCATAAATTCGGGGCGTAAGCCCCTCATTGAAGCTAAAACAAGCTTTTTTCAGCTCAAAAGGCGGTTTTCGGCAAAAAGCCAACCTGTCCTTTTTCCGAAATGCCGAAAAAGTATCTTTCCGTTTCACCGCAGCGGCAGAATTTTTCGCCGACACTTGCCGACAAAAAGCTGTTAAGGTTTATCCAGCCGTGAATTTTTCCGTCCCACTGACCTATATGGCTCTTGGCGATTAAGCCTGTTTCTTCCGTTTGATTGATTTTCACATAAAGAAAATCCTCCCGCTCCTCCAAAACTGTCAGATCCTGTTTTTCCCAATTAAGATAAATCGGCTTGCAGCTTGACGTTACAGGTAATTTCACCCTCATTTCCTCGCCTATTGGCTGAAAGACGGTTTCAAAAAAGTACTTTCCGTCCTTAAAATTTATGATCAGCGCATTAAGCTGTCCCGCCCATTTGACGGACGCTCCCCCGTCTATGCAGATTATCCCTCTTTCCTTATTGACTACGGGCAGATTTGAATTATTTGCGGCTTTGTAGTTATAGGCGGGATAATGTCCGCATATCACCGTTTTTCCCGCCTGATGCTCCTCTTCGAAAAACCACGGACGGGTCAAGGCAAATTTTTCCTCCGTATTCTGCCAATCGGGGCGGTTTTCTATGCCCGCATGAATAAAAATAAAGTCCTTTGTTTCTATGGCAAGGGGCAGATTTTTCATAAAATCCAGCTCGTCCTTAAATAGGCTGTTGACCTTTTCCCGTTTTGCTTCAAAATCGTTATCGAAGCTGTCTATTCCGAGGCTTTTTGCCATTTCAAGATAGGTATTATGGGGACGGCTGCTTATTCTTTCAAAAAAATATTCCCTGCTGTCATGGAAAGCCATTCTGTCGCACATGGTATCGTTATTGCCCTTTATGAGAATGACTCTTTCATTTTGGCAAAGCTCCCTTACATACCTCAGTGTGGCAAGGTTTTCCTCTCCCTTTTCCAAAAGATCGCCCAAAATAAAAAGGAAATCGGTATTTTTATTGTAGCCGCACTTTTCAAGCAGTGCTTTAAAATGCTTCAGGTTGGCGTGTATGTCGCTTACCGTTATTATTCGGCAGTTATCGGGAATGCTCGGTTTCAGTATTTTCATTTTAAAAGTTCCTTGTATCCTTCCTCGACTGTTACGATATGATTGATTTCATTGGGAATACTCAAGGCTTTTTCGGTAAGCCACAAAGGGAAAATCTCCCTGTCCCCGCACCATTCCTTATCGGCAAGGTCTATCCAAAGTATTTCCTGATTTTCGCCGTCGCATTTTATTGCTGAAAAATCTATGGTGCTATAGTCAAAGGGCTTGATAAGATAGCACAGCGCAAGCTCCTGATAAGCCGTTCCGTCGATCGCAAAAAAGCCTTCGTGTATAAAAGCAAGCCTGTCGATCTCAGCCCTTACCCCCGTTTCTTCAAAAACCTCCCTCAGCATAGCCTGCTCCGAGGTTTCGCCGAAATGCACCCTGCCGCCTATGGTGTAATACTGTTCAAAGCGTTTGTCATGCGCCATAAGGATTTTTGTGCCGTTTAATATAAGTGCATCGACTCGATAGTTGAATACGCCCTCGGAGGTTTTGAACGTCATATCCATATTTGCTCCTTTCAAATTCGGGAAAAACTTTTGTTACAGTATTATCATACAGTCGCCAAAGCTGAAAAATCGGTATTTTTTTTCAATAGCCTCCCTATAAGCCGCCAATGTCCTTTCTCTTCCCAAAAAAGCGCTGACAAGCATTATAAGGGTGCTTTCGGGCAAATGAAAATTGGTGATAAGTCCGTCGATGACTTTAAATTCATAGCCGGGATAGATAAATATACCCGTATCGGCTTCAACGGCTTTTATTTCGCCGTTTTTGTCGGAGCTTGCGGCGGATTCGAGAGTGCGGCAGCTTGTAGTGCCCACGGCAATTACTCTCCCGCCTCTTTCCCTGCACTGCCTTATCTTGTTTGCCGTTTCCTCGGGTATGGAATAATGCTCGACATGCATTTTATGGTCGAGTATATTTTCCTCCTTAACGGGTCTGAAGGTTCCCAAGCCCACATGGAGAGTGACATAGGCGGTATCGACCCCCTTTTCCCTTAATCCGTCAAAAACTCTTTCGGTAAAGTGCAGTCCTGCGGTGGGAGCGGCGGCGGAGCCCTCCTCACGGCAGTATATGGTATTGTACCTGTCCCTGTCCTTAAGCTTTTCCTTAATGTAGGGAGGCAGCGGCATTTGACCTATTCTGTCAAGCACGTCGAAAAAAGCTCCATTGCAGTCGAAACGAACGATCCTGTTCCCCCCTTCGGCAATATCCAAAACCTCGGCGGAAAGCTCATGGGAAAAATCCACCGTCGCACCGACCTTCAGCCTGCGCCCCGGTCTTACCATAACCTCCCATCGGTTAAGCCCGATATTCTTCAGCAGAAGAAATTCCACGGGCACCTGCGTACTGCGCTTTATTCCGTAAATTCTTGCAGGAAAAACCTTTGAATCGTTCATTACCAGCAAATCGCCTTTTTTAAGATAGCTGCATATATTATAAAAACGGTCGTGTACGGCTTCACCGCTGTTTCTGTCTATCTTCATAAGCCTGGAGCTGTCACGGGGCTCGGCGGGAGTCTGGGCGATCAGCTCCTCGGGCAGATCGTAATAAAAATCGGATTTTAACATTTTCGTTCTTCCTTTTTGCCTTAAATCTTATGTTATATAAAGTAAAGATGATTTTGCTGCGGAAAATTTGATACCGCCGAAAAGAAAAATATTCTTAAGCATAAAAACTTTTTTAAACAGCTTAAATTATTGTATCACAAATTGTCTCGGATTGCAACTTTAATATTGACAAACAGCAAGCTTTATGGTATTATCTTAAAAGATAGAGGTGCGGTTCTGATAAGTACCCTTCGCTTTAACAGGTCTGAATGTAGCGCAGGGGAAAGGCAGCGCCGCCGAAAAAGCGGTTTTCAGACGGGCTTGCTTTTGGTTGCAGAGCTGAATAAGGCTGCGACTGTCATCGGCAGGGTGGAGAGCTATCGGCAATAAGGTTTCATAAATTTGCCATTTCCCGACTGCTTGTAGTCGGTTTTTTTATTACCGAAAAAAGAAAAACAGAAATGAAAATCGAAAGGAAAAACAACATCTATGAAAAATTACAAGGTAGGCATTATCGGAGCAACGGGAATGGTAGGACAGCGTTTTGCCCTTTTGCTGGAAAACCACCCTTGGTTTACCGTAACGGCTCTTGCCGCTTCTCCCCGCTCCGCAGGAAAAACCTATAAGGAAGCGGCGGGCGGCAGGTGGCTTCTGGATAAGCCTATGCCCGTGTCTATGGAAAATATTGTCGTTATGGACGCCGCTGCGGATATAGAAAAAATCTCCTCTCAGGTGGATTTTGTTTTCTGTGCGGTGGATATGAAAAAGGACGAGATAAGGGCTCTTGAAGAGGCCTACGCAAAGCACGAATGCCCGGTAATGTCAAACAATTCCGCTCACCGCTTTACCGAAGACGTGCCTATGATCATTCCGGAAATAAACCCCGGTCATATGGAGATAGTCGAAGCGCAAAAAAAGCGTTTGGGTACAAGCAGAGGCTTTATTTCCGTAAAGTCCAACTGCTCCATACAAAGCTATGTTCCCGCATTAAGCCCTCTCAGAAAATACGGACTTAACAAGGTTCTTGCCTGCACCTATCAGGCTATTTCGGGAGCGGGAAAAAATTTCGATACCTGGCCGGAAATGGTGGATAACCTTATTCCCTTTATCGGCGGCGAGGAGGAAAAATCCGAGCAGGAGCCTTTAAAGGTATGGGGACATATCGAAGGGGATAAGATAGTCAAAGTAACAAGACCCTCCATTACCACTCAGTGCCTGAGAGTACCCGTTACGGACGGACACTTTGCGGCGGTTTTCGCAAGCTTTGACAACAAGCCTTCAAGGGAAGAAATATTGCAGTGCTGGAAGGATTTTAAGGGAGAGCCTCAGGATTTGGGGCTGCCCTCCGCCCCCAAGCAGTTTATACATTATTTTGAGGAGGACAATATGCCTCAGACAAGACTGCACCGCAACCTTGAAAACGGTATGGCGGTAAGCGTCGGCAGACTGAGAGAGGATACGCAGTACGATTACAAATTTGTCTGCCTTTCCCACAACACCTTAAGAGGAGCGGCAGGCGGCGCAGTGCTTATGGCTGAGCTGTATGCGGCAAAGGGCTATTTTGACTGAGGAATTTTATGAGTATTAACGTTCGTGAAATAAAAGAAAGCGATTTGGACGTGCTGGCGGATTTTATGCGCCGGCTTAACGAGTACGAGGGCTTGGGAGATAAATGCATTATCTCAAAGGACGCCTACCGTGAAATGATTTTCGGGGAAAAATGCCTTTTCGGTCTTATCGCCGAAAAGGACGGCAAGGCTGCGGGAGCTGCTCTGTACTACTTTTACCGAATTTCCTCTTTGGGCGGAAAAAGGGTGCTTTTCCTGGAGGAGCTGTTTGTATTGCCCGACCAACGGAAGAAGGGGATAGGCACGGCAATTATGGAGGCAGTGAAAAAAGCCGCCAAAGCCGAAAATGCTCTCAGAATAGAGTGGAAATGCCTTAAGGATAATCCTTCCGTCGCCTTTTATGACAGGATCTGCGAAAAGAGCGAGAATATTTGGAATACCTATGAGATTTATTTTAAAAATTTTTGAAAGAACCGATCTAACTTAATCAATATGGAGAAGCTTTTATGAAAAATACTATTTTTACAGGTGCGGGAGTCGCCATAGTAACCCCCTTTGACCGTGACGGAAGCATAAACTACAACAAGCTGGAGCAGCTTATAGAGGAACAGATAGAGGGCGGCACAGACGCAATAGTTATCTGCGGTACAACGGGCGAATCGGCTGCGATGAGCGGCGAGGAGCATATAGACTGCATTAAGTTTGCCATTGACAGAGTGAACCGCAGAGTTCCCGTAATCGCAGGCACAGGCAGCAACGATACCGCTTATGCCACCGAAATGTCAATAGATGCGGAAAAAGCGGGCGCAGACGGACTTTTGCTTGTTACGCCCTACTACAACAAGACCTCGCAAAGGGGAATGATCGCCCACTTTAGGCATACCGCCGACGCCGTCAATATTCCCATTATACTTTATAATGTGCCGTCAAGAACGGGCTGCAGAATCGACATTGACACCTATAAGGAGCTTGCAAATCACAAGAATATAGTCGCCGCAAAGGAAGCAAGCGGAGACCTGAGCTATGCGGCAAGGCTGGCGGCGGAAACCGATCTTGATATATATTCGGGAAACGACGATCAGGTGGTTCCCGTTATGTCCCTTGGGGGAAAGGGCGTTATTTCGGTAGCTTCAAATATTATCCCAAAAGAAATGCACCGAATGTGCGAATTTGCCTTAAAGGGAGATTTTATAAGTGCAAGGGAGCTGCAGCTTAAATATCTTGAGCTGATAAACGCACTTTTCTGTGATGTAAACCCGATTCCCGTAAAGGAAGCTATGAATATTTTGGGAAAAGAGGTAGGACCGTGCCGCTTGCCTTTGGTAAGTCCCGACGAGTCTAAGATCGAGGTTATAAGAGGAGCCCTGCAAAGAGCGGGTCTTTTGAAATAACCTCCGGATTCCTTGAAAAAGGCATAGGGCAGAGCGGATCTGTATTTTTATTAAAAAAGAGGAAGAAAAAATGACGGAAATTGCAATAACAGGCGCGTGCGGAAAAATGGGCAGAGCGATAGCGGAGCTGATAAAGCAAAGAGACGACTGCACGGTTTGCGGCGGGATAGATCTGCAGCCTGCGGATAACTTAGGTTTTCCTGTGGTAAAGAATATTTTTGACTTAAGCCGAAAGCCCCAAGCGGTTATTGATTTTTCTCACCCCTCCGCCTTAGAGGATATTTTAGCATACTGCAAGATGAAAAACGTTCCTGCGGTAATCGCCACCACAGGCTATACCGAGGATCAGATAAAGGAAATAAAGGCGGCGGCGGGGCAGATACCCATATTTTTCACATTTAATATGTCTCTCGGAATAAATCTTCTGGCGGATCTGGCAAAAAGGGCGGCGCAGATACTCGGCACACAGTTTGATGTGGAAATAGTCGAAAAGCACCATAATCTGAAAAAGGACGCCCCCTCGGGAACTGCCTTAATGCTTGCGGAATCCGTTAACGAGGTTTTCAGGGGCGAAAAGAAATATATTTATGACCGACATAATGTGAGAAAGGCAAGAGAACGTGAGGAAATCGGCATAAGCTCGGTAAGGGGCGGCACTATTGTGGGCGAACACGAGATAATTTTTGCGGGGCATGACGAGGTTATTACTCTTTCCCACTCGGCGCAGTCAAAGGAGGTTTTTGCCGTTGGCGCAGTTAATGCGGCGGTGTTTTTAAGGGATAAAGGCGCAGGCCTTTACGATATGTCGGATCTGCTGTCCGAATGATTCTCGGACTTTGATCAAAACGGATAAGGCAGCACCCGAAAATACTCAGGGTGTTGCCTTTGTTGGAAGCAAGCAAATAATATATCCGGGAAAGGAATATACTATGACGGAAATAAAGGTTTTTGAGGGAATAACCTCGGTGGCGTTCAGTCAAAAGCTGACGTCGGGCTCGGCTTACTGTGAGATTTTGGACAGGATAGGCAAGGCGGGGATAAATCTTGATATGATCTCTGCGGATTTAGCCGTAAACGATACCTTTTGTATCGGCTTTACCGTTGACGATGAGGATTTGCCGAGACTTTTGCCGTTAATCAAGGATAAGGATATTTCCACTCCCGTTATAAACTGCGGAAACGTAAAGTTTATAATTCGGTCACAAAGTATGATAAATACTCCCGGCTTTGCGGCAAGAGTGTTTTCGGAGCTGAAAAACGCAGGCTGCGTACCCATACTTATTACCACGGGCGTTGATGAGATTTCCATGCTTGTAAGCGACAGCGACAGCGCAGACGTGGGGAAGGCTATGGCTGAAATGTTCGAATGATCGGTTTTGAAGTTCTTTTTCGGAAAGGAAAAAATGAAGGACAAAAAGAAAGAATATTTATTTGAATCAGCTCCCATACCCAAGGCGGTGCTGACCTTAGCAATACCCACTGTAATCAGCGCTTTGGTAATGGTGCTGTACAATTTGGCGGACACATATTTTGTGGGAATGCTGAACGACCCCATACAAAATTCCGCCGTTACCCTTGCCGCTCCTCTGCTGCTTGCCTTTAATGCGGTAAACAACCTTTTCGGAGTGGGAACGTCAAGCATGATGAGCAGAGCCTTAGGCGCAAAGGATTACGAAACGGTAAGCCGCAGCTCCGCCTTCGGGTTTTACTGCTCGCTTTTTTTCAGCTTGGTGTTTTCCCTTGTGTATACGGTTTTCAGCGGACAGTTTCTGTCGGTTTTGGGTGCGGACGAGCAAACCGCCGCCGCAACAGCCGAATATCTCAAATGGACGGTTTCCTTTGGAGCTGCCCCGGCCATACTTAACGTGGTAATGGCATATCTCGTTCGCTCGGAGGGGGCGACTCTTCATGCCAGCATCGGCACCATGAGCGGCTGCATTTTAAATATGCTTCTCGACCCGATTTTCGTATTGCCCGAGGGTCTTAATATGGGCTCGGCAGGCGCAGGACTTGCAACCTTTATAAGCAACTGCTTTGCCTGCGGATATTTCTTTGTGCTTATTTTTGCAAGACGGAAAAAGACCTATGTCTGCATAAACCCGAAAAAATTCGGCTTTGCGAAAAATATCGCCTTCGGTATTTTTGCGGTGGGCATTCCCGCCTGTATTCAGAATTTGCTGAATGTTACGGGAATGACGGTGCTTAATAACTTTACCGCCGACTTCGGGGCGGACGCAGTGGCGGCAATGGGAATCGCCTATAAGGTAAATATGGTGCCTATGAATATTGCCTGGGGCTTTTCACAGGGAATAATGCCCCTTGTAAGCTATAATTTTTCAAGCGGAAACGCTTTAAGAATGAAAAAGTCGGTATTTCTGACAGCCAAAATTTCCATAAGCTTTTTGGTCTGCGTTTCCGCATCGTTCTTCGCCTTTTCGGGAGGGGTTATTTCCCTGTTTATGGATAATAAAGCGGTGGTAAGCTACGGAGGGGCTTTCCTAAGGGGAATGTGCTTCGGTCTGCCCTTTCTGTGCCTTGACTTTTTGGCGGTCAATGTGTTTCAGGCCTGCGGAATGGGCAAAAAGTCCCTTATATTTGCCCTTATGAGAAAAATCGTTCTGGAAATCCCCGCTCTGTTTATTTTAAACGCCCTGTTTCCGCTGTACGGACTTGCCTATGCACAGCTTGCGGCAGAATTGGTGTTGGCGGCGGCAGCGGTGACCGTGCTGATTAAGATGTTCAGAAAAATGGGAAGTAAATCGACAGCTGATCTTATTGAAAAAGCGTAAAAAAACGGCTTGCGTTAAATATGGCGCAAGCCGTTATAACTTAATTCAATGAGGGACAACGCCCCGAATTTATGAAAAATCCGGGGGCACTGCCCCTCAGGATTTCAGCAGGGGACCCGATCCCCCACACTGAAAGACTTTTGTTTACATTCCCCAAACGGTAAACACATCAAAATCCTTAAAATTTTCACAAAACCAAGGCTCTGACTCGGTGAGAATTTCTTTGTGCTCCCCGCCTTTTTCCGATAATATGCCCTTTATTCTTTCCCACTGCTCGAAATTTACCTCGGTTATTCCGAAATAATCAAAATCGGGAATTACCTCTAAAAAAATATCGGCTAAAAGCTTATGAAAATCCTCGTCGGAAATATTCAGGGAATCCTCCTTCCAGCATTTTTCGTCATATTTTCCCCTTTGAAATTCAAAATAGCAAGTTGAACCGCTTTCCTTGCGCTGTTTTTCGTCAATAAAATATTTCATACGATCACCTCGCAGACCCGATATTCAAAATACGGGGTGCTGCCCCTCATTAGAGCGTGTTCACATAAAATCAATATGCAGATTTTCGAGCATAATTTTGTTGCCTGCAAGGCAAAATTT
>DNUB01000088.1:0-2389 GCA_003508605.1 Oscillospiraceae bacterium
TTTGATTATATCTGCTTATTTCAAAAAAAAATTTACCGCTGCCCGTTTCCACTTCCTAAAAAGGCGAGGAACACCGTGCAGCGGTTTACAAATCAAAGGAGCTGTTATTCGGCTTCTTTTTAATTGCTTTACTTGCCTACTTTCATTCTAAAAGCCATAACATTCTCATTTAAAGAAGGGAAAAACGGTTTTTGAACCGCACCGAGATAATCATTTCCAAGCAGCTCAAAGAAATTTCCCGAAACGCTTATATCCGGCAGCCGTCCCACAATTTCACCCTTTTCAACCAAATAGGAAAGCTGCAGAGGAGTTGCGTAATGACCGTCCGGAGTCATATCCCCGCCGGAAGCCATAACTGCCAGCACTCCCCTTTCCGGCGCAAGCTCGAAAGCGGATTGTGCCGTGGGCTTTAACCATACGCCCTCATATCCAAAGCTCGGTACTCCGTCGTAATCCGCCGTACCCGTGGCGGCATCGGGCAGGTCAAAGCTTTGAGAAAGGCCCTTGCAGGTCAAAACATTAGTCAATACACCGTCCTTAATCAGCGGCTGGCGGTAATTATCGGGTGCTGTCTGTCCCTCGTCATCAAAGAAGCAGGCATAGGGATTGCTTTCGGGATTTTTGTCATTACAGCATGTGAGCTTTTCGTTAAAAATCCTTTCTCCCAGCTTACCGCCTACCAATGAACCGCCCGAAGCATAGAACGGTGCGCACAAATGCCGTCCGACAGTGTAAAAGAACCTGTCTGATACCATAAATACAGGATATTCTCCCTCCTCAATATCCACAGGATTATAAAAAGCGTCATACATTTTTTTACAGTCTGCTATTACTTGATCTTCATCATAGTCGATAATATCTCCTTCATAACAACAATCAAAAAGATTGCCGCTTCCCTTATCCTGAAAAATCAGCGTCATCGTCAGAAAATCGGTAAGGGAAAGCAAATCAGCTCCCATACTGTTTTTATAGGTATTTTCATGATGCTGGAGCTTAATTTTGTTGCTGACGGCGAATTTAGGACATTCCACCGCAAGCCTGTCCAAAAGTCTCTGCATTTGGGGAATAAAATTTTGAAGCTTTACTATTTCTTTGGATTTATCAACGGTTTTAACCGTACTGTCCAGCTTACAGGGATATTCTATGCCGTAATCGAGGGCTTTTTTTGCTTCCTCGGTAAGAGCGTTTTCGTCAAGATCGCCTAAGGATCCCGCTATTCCGATTTTTCCGCTGTCGTAAACACGAACTGTGTTTTGAATCTCGTCCTTTCTGCGGTAAGAGTCAATTTTATTTGCGGTAACATTCAAAGATACCGATTGATATTTTGCGGTTAATACTTCTTTTTCCATTACTTATTCTCCTTATTGAACCTTCATTTTTGACACTCTTACAAATGGACCGCCAAAGCCTACGGGAAGAGGAGACTGCTCCATTTTTCCGCAGCCGCCCATAACAAAATCCTTCATTTCGCATTTATCGGTAAGTCCGTCGATAAGCCCCAAGGTTTCAAACACATTGCCTGTTATAACGCTTATCTGAACAGGTCCGGAAATTTTTCCATCCTTTATTTCATAAGCTATGTGGGGGGCAATAGTAAAGGTGCTCATTCCGGAGCCGTGATGTATTGATTTAATATAATAACCCTTTTTAATGGGCGCAATCAACCGGTCAAAGGTCAGGTCGCCCGCCTCAATATAAGTGTTGGTCATTCTTACAATCGGCTCAAAGGTGCAGTCAACGGCACGTGAGTTGCCTGTGACCTCTTCGTCAAGAGCAGCAGCGGTAACAACGCTGTGAAGCCTTCCCACTAAAACTCCGTCTTTAATAAGGTAGTTTTTCCGAGCCTTCGTGCCGTCATCGTCATACGGCGTATAGCCCGGACCCAAAAGCTCTCCGCATTCGGCAATGGAAAGAATTTTAGAGCCTACCTGCTTTCCAAGCTGCCATTCCTCTTTCATAGTCTCATCAGACAGCATAAAATCCGATTCGGACTTGTGGCCAAAGGATTCATGAGCGAAAATGCCTGCGGCTTCGGGCGAAAGAACAACCGGATATTCCCCTGCTTCGCACTGCACGGAATGACGCATAAATTCAGTCTGTTCCTTTAAGGATTTATCTGCTTCGTCGGCGTAGTTTTTAAGCTCTCCAAAGTCGGTTGCACCTCTCTGCCATACTCCCGAAAGCTTTTTATCTCCCTCTACCATATCACAGCCCAAAACCAATCCGCAGGTCTGATAATCGTATGATATATCCGCACCTAATGAGGAACAAAACGAATACAGACTGCTTCGATCAAGATATATTCCCTTAGGCATAGACATACAGCTGTCAGAAGAGGCAATAGGCAGCATCGAACATATAAGCTTTGTTTTTTCTTCAATGGAAATAT
>DNUB01000088.1:2647-5007 GCA_003508605.1 Oscillospiraceae bacterium
TTCTTCAATGGAAATATCTCTTACCGAATTCTTTTTAAAGGTTTCGAGCTTAGCCCTGTTCCTTTGAAATCTTTTTACAACAGGATGATTTTCTATATCGGAATTGGGCTTTGCCACCATGTACAGCTCCTCCAAAACCTTATCAATGTGATTTATATCGGTGGTGGATGCATAATACCACATTTCTCCGTCAAACACCCTTACAAACGCTCGTTTTTCACGCCGTATTTTTGATTCCTTCAAATTTCCGTTAAGATATTCCACTCTGGTGGAAAACCTGTCCTCAACTCGCACATCGGCATAATAATCTTTTCTGAAAATCGTCATTTTTTCTCCCTTTCATATCGGATCAAAGCTTTCAAGCAATGCCGCACAGAGAGTACGGCGCAAGACGGGCGGCACTGTTTTATAAAGCCTCAAGCAGTTTTTGTTCTTTTAATTATATCATTTTAAATTATTAAAGTCAATAAACTTATTATACATATACCCTACCGGCAGTTGAGAGGAAGTTAACTGTTGGTTGTATTTAACGAATATGAATAAAAGCAAAATAATTGGAAAAAATATACTGAGGTGACAATATGGAGAAATATGAAAAGAATTGTGAAAAGAGACTCTGGAGTGAAACTGCGGATATTCCCGACTTTAATCAGCTTCACGGCGATGCGAAAACAGATGTTTTAATTATAGGAGGCGGTGCAGCCGGCTTGCTTTGCGGATATTATTTAAAAAAACGCAATGCCGATTATATGATTTTAGAGGGACGGCGCATTCTATCGGGAACAACAGGACTGACCACCGCAAAAATAACCGCTCAGCATGGACTGATATACAGCAAAATGATTAAGAACGCAGGCTATGAAAAGGCAAAGCTTTATTTTGACGCCAACAGAAGAGCCGTTGAGGATTACCGAGAAATAAGCAAAATTTATCCCTGCGATTTTGAAGAAAGGGATTCCTTTGTTTATTTAACCGAAGGCGAATATAAGGGAACAAACAGCAATGAAACGTTAAAACGCGAAGCGGAAGCGGTAAGAAGATTAGGCTTTCCTGCCAGCGTCGAAGTTAACCTTCCCCTTCCCTTTAAAACGGCAGGTGCGGTTAAATTTCCCATGCAGGCGCAATTCAATCCTGCCAAATTATTTTCAAAAATGGCAAAGGACTTAAATATTTACGAAAATACATTTGTTCGAGAAATACAGACAGACAGGGTCATTACCGACTCGGGCACCGTTAAGGCAAAAAAGATAATCGTGGCAACTCACTTCCCCATTCTCAACAAGCAGGGGGCTTATTACATGAAAATGTATCAGAGCCGTTCCTATGTAATTGCCCTTGAAAACGCCCAAAATGTAGAGGGAATGTATGTTGACGGCAGAGAAAACGGCTTATCCTTCCGCAATTACGAAAATATGCTGCTTCTTGGAGGAGGGGGGCACAGAACCGGGAAAAAAGGCGGTAACTGGGAAGAGCTGCGCCGTTTTGCATCAAAATATTATCCGGAATCAAACGAGAAATACCATTGGGCGGCGCAGGATTGTATGAGCCTTGACAAAATCCCCTATATCGGACCATATTCAGGGAGTGCGGAAAATCTTTATACTGCAACAGGCTTTAATAAATGGGGAATGACGTCCTCTATGACGGCGGCAAAAATTCTTTCGGATATGGTAATGGGTACGGGAAACAGATATGCAGAGGCTTTTTCTCCCTCACGAAATATGATAAAACCGCAGCTTTTTGTAAATTTGGGCGAATCTGTCGTTAATCTTGTCGGGTTCAGCAAAAAACGCTGCACTCATATGGGCTGTCGGCTTAAATGGAATAAAGCGGAGCATACATGGGACTGTCCCTGTCATGGGTCAAGATTTACAAAAGACGGTCGGGTTCTGGATAATCCTGCTAACCTAAATCTTATATAAGGACTCCTCTAAAAACGATTTGAAAAGCAAAAACAGCAAATTTAAGGTTAATCAAAGCTGCAGCTGAAGCGGCGGGGTTGGCTTGTCGAAAAATCCCAAGAACTGTTTGTTTTTTGACAAGCTGACGCCGTTTTTGCGGCGAATCGTCAAAGCAAAAATCGGGCATACCTTTACTCTGCCCGATTTTATGGATTAGCATACTATCAAGCGTTATGCAGCTTTTTCGCAATGAAAATCTAAAAAAATTAAAAAATTTTTCTTCCTTGCAGATCACGCAAAACAGCTAAACAAGCTGATCTTTACCAAAATAACCCAATCGGTAAAGCTCAGAACAAAATTTTTTTCAAAAAACCGCTTGACAAACATAAATGAACGTGCTATAATACATAAGTCGTTGATGAGGTGGCAGGGAGCAAATGCTGGTGTAGCTCAGTTGGT
>DNUB01000087.1:0-181 GCA_003508605.1 Oscillospiraceae bacterium
GGAACCTTTTTATTTTATCTTTTTACGATTTTGGATGCAGAACCTGCAATGGAAAATGTTCTTTGATATAAAAACCTGCTTATTTTGAAGGCTTAATGCTGCGATACTGTATGTAATCCTATATCAAGTAATATTTTTTATTCCACGGCAATAAAAATATTATAATCAAAATCCGGATGTC
>DNUB01000087.1:472-2854 GCA_003508605.1 Oscillospiraceae bacterium
TATTATAATCAAAATCCGGATGTCCCCCCCTCTTAGGCGGATTTCATTCAGTCTTTCGGCGGGGGATACAATCCCCGCTGAAATTCTGAGGGGCTTACGTTTCGGATTTTTCATAAATTCGGGGCATTGCCCCTCATTGAACAAAAAGAAAGGACAACCCGAAAATGAAACAAAAGCCGAGAAAAATAGCCTTAGTGGGAAATCCGAACTGCGGGAAAACCACCGTTTTCAATCTGCTGACAGGTTCGGCACAGTATGTGGGAAACAGAGCGGGCGTTACCGTGGAGGAAAAGGAGGCTTTTTTAAAGGGAAACAAAAATGTCATAATAACGGATTTACCGGGAGCTTATTCCTTAAGCCCCTATACCTCTGAGGAAATTGTTACAAGAAATTACATACTTAACGAAAAACCCGACGCTATCCTTGTTGTTGCGGATGCGTCCGGTCTGCAAAGAAGCATTTATCTTGTTTTGCAGTTAAGAGATATAGGCATCCCCTTGGTTCTTATGTTAAATATGATGGATTTGGCGGAAAAGCGGGGAATTGCAATAAACACAAATAAGCTGAAAAATATGCTTGAGGTCGAGGTGTGCACGGCGGCAGCTTCAAAGGGACAAGGAGTTTTTGAAGCGGCGGATCTTGCTCTTAAAACCGCAGAAAAGCCTTTTGTTTCAAGCCCCGGTGTATTTTCAAGAGAAATAGATCAGGCCGTTAATAAAATAAAAACGCTTATTCTGCCTTTTTTAAAATCTGCCGATGAAAGGCGGCTTGCATATTTTTATGCGGTCAAGCTTTTTGAAGGGGACAAATCGGTGCGAAGCCGTTTAAAGCTGCCTAAGGAAATATATGAGGAATCGGACAGAACGGTAAAAGCCGTCGAAGACGAAAAAAAGGACAGCTCCGACAGCCTTGTTATAGGAAGCCGCTATGATTATGCCGAAAATGTTGTAGGGCAGTGCGTTAATGCTCCCAAAAGGAAAGACGCCTTTACCGAAAAAGCCGACAGGATTTTAACGGGAAAATATACCGCTTTCCCCTGTTTTGCCGTAATTATGGCGGCGGTATATTATTTTTCCGCAGGACCGGTAGGCGTTTTTTTCAGCAATGCCGTCAAAAGCCTTATTGCCGAAGTCCTTGCAGATGCCGTGTTAAGCCTTATGACAGGATTAAACTGTGCGGATTGGCTTACGGACTTAGTTACGGAGGGGATAATGGGAGGTGTGGGCACGGTTATCGGCTTTTTGCCCCAGCTTGCCTTATTATTCTTAATGCTTGCTTTATTGGAGGATATAGGCTATATGTCGAGAGCCGCCTTTATTACCGACAGATTTTTTCGGAAATTCGGACTTTCCGGAAAAGCCTTTATCCCCATGCTTATCGCCACAGGCTGCGGAGTGCCTGCAATAATGTCATCGAGAACGGTGGAAAACCCCTCCCAGCGGAGAATAACTATTATTACCTCAACCTTTATGCCATGCGGCGCAAAGCTGCCTGTTATCGCTATGATCTCCTCAATGTTTTTTGAAGGTAAATGGTGGGTTTCGTTATTCTGTTATTTTTTAGGGGCATTGTCGGTGCTGCTGTCCGGTCTTATTTTAAAGAAAACCAAGCTTTTTTCCTCAGCGGATCAGCCTTTCGTTATGGATATGCCGAGCTATCATATGCCGTTATTAAAAAATGTGGTTAAAACCCTTTGGGAGCGATGCGGTTCGTTTTTAAAAAGGGCGGGAACAACAATACTGCTTGCCTCGGCGGTTATAAGTCTTTTATCTTCTTTTGGCTTTATCGGCGGCAAAATAACTTATGTGGGAAATATTGAAGACAGTATTCTGAAAAATATAGGCGAGGTTTTGGCGGCGGCGTTCGAGCCTTTGGGCTTCGGAGGGTGGCAGCCTGCTGTGGCAAGCATAATGGGTCTGCTTGCCAAAGAGGAGCTTGTCGGAGTGTTTGGCGTGTTAGCTCCCGATGAAATAACCGCAGTTTTTGAAAGCTCCCTGGCGGCGTTTTCTTTTCTTGTGTTTAACCTGCTCTGCGCTCCCTGCATAGCGGCGATAAGCGCAATAAAAAAGGAGATGAACAGCTCCCTTTGGACCGTATTCGCCTTAGCTTATCAAACTGCCTTTGCCTATACCGTTTCCTTTTGCATATATAATTTAGGGGCCTTTTTTCTGTGGGGAAATATCAGCCTTATGACCGTTTTGGCTTTTGCGGCAATGTCGGCCGTTTTGGCTTACGGGTTATCACCTAAGGGAATGTCAAATAAAAAAGCCCTATAAAATCTTTAAAAAACCTTGAAATTATTATTGATGTGTGATATAATCAAAATTCAGATGTCCCCCACCTCTTAGGCGGCGGGTTTCATTCAGTCTTTCAGTGGGGGAT
>DNUB01000271.1 GCA_003508605.1 Oscillospiraceae bacterium
GTAACGGTAAATTCTTGATTAAGCTGCACTTTTCCAACTCTTGACCATGTGATTTTGGGTATAATGCCTGTTCGTTCGGATAAGACCTGTGCCCTTGCTGTAGTTTCCGAGCCTATTCTCCCCGAAATTTCCGCCTCACGAACAAGCTCGTCGGCATAATTGTCAAGCTGAATTTTTGCGGATACAACGGGAGCGACAGCAATAATCAACGAGATAACCATTACCACCACAAGCACAACAATTACAATGTCAAAATATCCCTCGCCACGTTTGCTTTTTAATAATTTCTTTAAAATACAATCACCCCCTAAATCATTGTACCGAGCGAATCAAGTAATTGCATTCCCATTACGACCAAATAGGTTAAGAGAAATAACATTAACATTCCGAAGCTGAAAATGCGGATTTTAGGCGGTATCTTTGCTGCTTTAGCCTTGAGCCTTTGAAGCTCTATCAGCTTGAAATCATGCGCCAGCATTTTAAAATATACAGCCGAATCATCGCCTCTGATAACCGATACCAAACCTCTGACCACATCGGACAACTGCGCCGAACCTATTCTCGCTTCAAATCTTGTCAAAGCCGCTTCATAACTGGAACTTCGCATATCCGCACAGGTCACATCAAGCTCGTAAGCAAAATGCACCCCTGCGTGCTTTTTGAAATTCTCCATAATGGATAAAACGTCACGGCTTGTTTTCAGTTCCTGCTCTACTGTCGCCACAAAACGGGGCAGCTCCTGCTCAATGGCTTCACGTTTTTCCCTCATTTTTTCGTCAGCTTTTCCGTTTTCTCGGAAATAAATTGCTACCGCCAAAATAATGAAAAATGGTATTAAAAGCGGCATAAAAAACGCACAGGGAATCGCTAGTAAAGCCACTGAGAACGCCTTTACAAACGATAACGCCGTAAATGTTTCGGGAGTCATTTTAATTCCTGCCGATTTCAAAGTGCTTTCCAAGCGTGACTTTTTGTACTTATCCATAGGAATTATTTTTCCGAGCCTTGCCGCAATTCCAAGCATGACAGCTTCAATTGATTTTGACAGTTTTTTGTCGTTCCTGCCCGTATTCATTACTGCCTTAGAAGTTTTGAGATAAGGGATTTTTAGCGCATTTGCAAGAAGCATAAACAGTCCTATGCAAAGCAAAATTCCGAATATAAATAATAAAAATTCCATGCTACTCCCCCTCATCTTTTATATTCTATCGGCTTGGTAAGCTTAATTACGATTGCTGTTGAAATAAAAATGCCCACAGCCGAAATTGCGAGTACAATTTGACCGACAACGGTATTCATGAGGCTGTTAAACCAAGCTTTGTTAAGCATATACAGCAGCGGAACATTTCCAATCACAAGAAATGCCATAGAAATAAATTCCTTGCGAGGTCCTGTTATCAGATATTCCAAATCAGCGTTTACAACCCGCATATCCGAGAGCTTATTTACAATCGGCGTTAAGGTAGATTTTAAGCTGCGATCGCTTTGGCAAAGAATAAGACTGTCGCACCATTCATGAAACACCTCGTTATCAATTTTAGTTTTCATATCCAAAATAGCGGCAGTGATGTCGGGATTGGACAGCTTTATTCTGCTTATGAAATTCTCAAAAACCGCTTTTACAGGCGCATTCAGATAGTGGACATTTTCCTCAATTGATGTTATAATATCTTCGTTACGTAAATACGCCGTTGTAATTATGGACAGTGCTGTTTCAAGCTCCGAGGATATAGCTTTTTTGTAGTTAGTGGCAGTGGTTTTTACGTACCAAAAAGGTACAAACATGAGTCCCACCGCCATTACGGGAGCGAGAAACGCATTTCCGATTGCGATTGCTGCACAAATTCCTATCGCCGACAAACCGAGAGAGCAGGTACATAATATTCCGAACATATTTGTGCGGTTGGTAAGCCGCAGTATTTCCTGCGCCTCAGATATTTCTCTGCGGAATACATTCGGCTTTTTCCGCTTGGTAGCCTCATTTATCTGCGATTTTATGCTGTTCGGCTTGGCAAGAATTCTCGTAAAAATTCCCTCGGTAAACTCCATGGGCGAGATTCCAAACAACAGAAAAAATCCCACAACCAAGCCGATAAATGCTACCGTCAATATTGCGTTCATGCGGATTTTCCCCCTTTCATAAGCGCATTTAATTCACTTTGCGGCATTCCGTTTTCAAGTAGCCTTCTTTGCAAAGTCTTGGAAATATCGGCAACCTTTTCATGCGTCCCTTTGATGATAAATTCGCCGTTTTCCAAGCGGTTTTCGGTGATTCTGTACTGATAAAGAGAATGATATTCACGCTTCCCGTCGGGCTTGATTTCGCATTCCATAATCTCCATAATACGCCGCTGCTTATTTTCAAGCTGCTTGGCATACACTACGATTGGAAATGCCTCTGTAACAAGATTTGTAATTACATTGTCGTCAACATTGGGATATTTTCTCTTGCAAAGCGTTGTCATTCTTCTCCATGTGGATTCGCAGGAGTTAGAGTGAATAGTGGTTATAACGGTATGACCCGTTCGTGCCGCTTCCTGAGCGGAATCCGCCTCGCTGCTTCTCATTTCGCCGACAACGATGTAATTTGGATTAAAACGAAGAGACATATCCAGCAAATCGTCCTGTGTAACGGATTTATTCTTATCCTCACTTTCACGGGTAATGGTGTGTATAACCTTGTTTATAACTTTCCCCTTTTCATCACGCTTCACTAAATCCAATTCTCTTGAGCCGCTTTCTATGGTGTAAATGCGCTTATCATCGGGTATTGTAGACAAAAGCCAGCCTGTCAAGGTGGTCTTTCCGCTTGAAGTAGCTCCCGCAACAGTTGTGGAAACACCATAGCGAACCAGTGCTGAAAGTAAATCCATCATTTCATCGGTAGCCGTTCCCGATTTGATGAAATCCTCTTTCTGCAATTTTTGAGCATTAACAATACGGATTGAAGCCGCAACCCCAACGTCCTCGTCCACAAGCGGTGTTTTTAAAACAGCAATACGAATATTTTTTGAGAGATGTCCGAGAATAGCGGGCGAAGTGTTGTCCAAAACCATTCCCGAAACGTGCAGCATACGGCGCACAACGTTTATTGCGTGATCGGGCGACTCGAAATGCTCATCAATCTTGACGTTCACGCCGCTGCTGTACTGCACTTCAATGTCGTCCCAAGAATTGATATTTATTTCCTCAATGCCTGTTCCAAAGATATATTTTGTAAGGAAAGAGAACTCTGCCATTTCGGTGTAAAGCTTATCTATGAGCTCATTCTGTGTCAGTCCGTCAACCGCAATTTTATAATCCAGCAAGTATTTCCCGATATACCGCTTTACCTGCTGTTTTACATTGTCGTCACCTGAATTTACCTTGTTGATCCCGTCAATAACGAGCGCCGAATATTTGCTTGAAATGTACGCCTGCACCTCATTCAGCACATCGGTAAAATCACGCTTTTTATCCGTTTTAAAGAAAAGATTCTGAGTGCTGTTTTGCAATGTTAAATTCATAATTCAAAAACCTCATTTGCAATTTTTGATACGGCTTTGCGAAAATCCCTGCTGTCCTTTTCTGTCAAACCGCCGAATAAGTTTCCCGCAAGAAATTGCTTATAAACCTCATCGGAATGAGGAATTTTAAAGTTTACGCCGCCTACAATCTGTTCAATTTCATCGTCAGCCTGAAAGGACGAAACATTGCTCGCCGCCTTGTACTGCTTGTTGGCGTTAAATTTATTATCCAGTAAGAGTGGAAGCTGCGAATTAAGATAGCTTATGGATTTAAGGTCGCAGGAAACAAGCCTAAGAACAGCGTCTGACTCAATCAGCGAAACCGCCGACAGCACATCATTTGTAATATTACTCGTGCAGTCAATTATAATATAATCCGCAAGCTGCCGCAAAGCGTGAATCAATTCTCTTGCCTGTGTTTCGGTATACGGTGCATAAGAAAATGCGTTCTCTCCCTTAAGCATGGCAAACATAGTGAGGTACTCATTTTTCTTGTGAAGAATTGCGTTTTGCTTAACAAGATTCCCGTCCACATGAGCCGCACCGAGAATATTTCCAAGCGACAGCTCCGACTCCAAATCTGAAGAAGGACAAACATAGGGAAGAGGTGGAGCGGACATATCAGCAAGCACAAGTATCACGTTTTTCTTTTGCGATGCAATATATCTTGCCAGTTTTACGCTCATAATTGTCTTTCCCGAAGAGGGACTGCCCCACACCGCCAAAACCTGATTATCCTGCCTGTCGGGCGGCAACTCGAAGCAATCATTTTCGGGGCTTGCCAAATCAAATTCGAGATCTAACTCTTCATCGTCATCGCCACGTGACATCAAGGACTTAAATAAATTAGCCATTTGCGGTTACCTCCGTTTCGTCTGTTTTATATGTTTCGGCGGTTGTTTCTGCCGTTGCATCGGACTTAATTATAACCGCCTCAATTTCGGGCTTCTCCGATTCATATTTTTTCTCGGCAGCCTCGCCCTGCAATTCCTTTTCCTGCGCTGCTCCCTCAACGCTTTCGCTTTTTTCTTTTCCATCTTCCGAAGTCAATTCCTCCAACAAACTTTCCTGTGCGGAAATAAATTTTTGTGAATTTTCCGCAGTCCCTCTGTAAACCAAAGCAACATGTATCTCACCCTCCGCTTCAAGTTCGGCAAGGATATTTGCTTGAACAGGCGTTACCAAAAGCGTCACCGTTTCGGGCAATTCAACCTCTTCCTCCCCATCGGGCTTAACTGTCACCGTTTCGTCGTCATTACCCTTGCTGTCGGTAACGGCGATAACCTCGACGTACTGCAGTTCTTCGGGAACAACGGTTTCGCCTTTTTCTTTGTAATCAACGGCAATTACAGACACAATATCTCCCGAAATCAGCTTTCCCGAAAGACCTCCGGCAAAAGATGGAATTGTAATTGATATGGCACGTTTCTCACCTGTTAAGCCGTATAAATAGGCATTTTCGGAAGCGGGAGTATCACTTATTTTTGTGGGAAGAATGTACTCGCCTTTGAGCATTTCCATTGCCGCATATTTCCCCACAACATCCTCGGATTTTTGCGCCACATCGGAGGGCATATTATATGCCCCAACCTCAATAGTTTCAATATCCTTTGAAGTGATTTCCTGCCCGATTTTCATATCGTTTTTAATCCTGATGATCTTCATAGTGCTGCTTTTGGATGCATTAAAAAGCGGCGTAATAGCAAAGCAAATAATCAGCGCCAGCGCAATGCAGACTATACCGAGAACCGTTCTGTTTTTCAAAAATTTCATTGCATTTTTCCTTTCATAAAATGAGTTTTGAACACAAGTAACCGATAAAAATAAAAGGCACAAACGGCAGACTCTTTCCTGCCGTTTTGCCCCTTAACTTTAAAACAACAAACCTTATGCCATAAAAAACAAGCATGGCAATTTGTGCGAACAGGAGCAGCGCAAAGCTGCCCCAAAGTCCGCACACCACGCTTAAAGCCGCAATCAGCTTGACGTCTCCGCCGCCAATCTTTCCCGTAAATAAAGCTACTGCAAAGAAAATCACAGCAACAATCAGTCCCCACAAGCTGCGAACATCAAAATTTAAAAATGCTGTGAGGGCAATTGCTCCGCTGATCAAATTGGGAACTTCACGGGTTTTTATGTCGATAACAGAGTCGGCAGCAAGCAAAGCCGAGATTACAGCAAACTGCATAACAGAGCCGTTCATCAGCCCTTAAAATTGAACATTTGCTTAACTTTTTCGGTCACAGTGGGCATAATGGTATCGCCGAAAAGTGCGTACAAACCACCGAGCAAAAGTGCACCAATAACCACCGCAATCAGAATTTTTATACCGCTGTCCACAAAGTTTTCTCCGCGATTTGCCGCAAGCATTGCATTGCTGCGAATTGCAAACCTAAACGCCGTTGTCTTGATTTTAGCGGAGATTCTGTGAATTCTGCGCTCTGCTGCCGCATGAATAGCGACAAATTTTTCCTTTACTGCCTGTACTCCTGCCTTAATTGTGTTAAAAATCTTTCTCATAATATTTTTTTCCTTTCATATTTATAATGGTATATTTTTTTGATTACATGGACATTTCCATAGCGGGAGACTCACTCTGCTCCGCCTGAGTAAACCCCACGTTTTTCTGCTCCTGCACCTGTGTTATCGCCTGACAGTAAGCCTACTCCACAGCGCTGTTAAGCTGACTGCGGAATTCGGGGGTAATAGGGAAACAGATATCGTGATAGTTCCCGTCTTTTCCTTTCTGCGAGGGCATTGACACGAACAATCCGTTTTTACCCTCCATCACCTTTACCCCCTTTACCGCCAAACAATCGCCAAAGTTTATCGAGGCGATTGCTTTAATACTGCCGTTATCGGGCATTAAGCTGTTAATCCTTACATCAATTTTCATAAGACTCCCCCTTTAACCCTTGAACGAAAACATGTCTTTTACTTTCTGCGTTACGGTAGGCATAATAGTGTCGCCGAACAATGCGTAAAGACCGCCAAGCAGCAGTGCACCGATAACTACGGCGATAAGGATTTTTACGCCGCTGTCAACGAAGTTTTCGCCTCTTCTTGCGGCAAGCAAAATTACCGCCTGAATCATCTTTGCCTGTACCTTTTCCTTAGTTCTTGTGAAAAATTTTCTCATACGAGTACCTCCATAAAAATTTGATTTATATGCAAAAAGCCGCAGATTTCTCTGCGGCTCTACATATTAAGATTGATTGTTTGTTCGGGAGCGGATTCCTGCTCCTGCTGTGCTTGTACCTGTTCCATTTTTTCCGCTGCCCACTGCGGTATATGCTGTTCATCAATTATTCCGACGAAATCTTCACGATAAAAATGTGTTTTTTCGCCGTCGTTCAAAAATTGCCCAAACACCTTTCTGCCGCTCGAATCGGGCGAACAGCCAAAGCCGCCGCTTGCGAGAAAAAGCTGATTTTCGGGAGTGCGGCATTCCTCTTTAAGCACATCCGCACGTATAACAAGCAGCTTTCCCGTATAATCCTGCGGCTCCTCCGACCTAACGGTATGCTCTCCCGAAAACAAATTCAGCTGTGCATACATTTTACGAACATCGTCTGCAAGCCCGTCTACAATACAGCTGTGAGAGCGAAGGGCAAATTCATAGTTTCTTCTATCGTCGGGAATATGGAAATGTTCCGCCCATTCTCGATTTGCATGGTGAAATCTGCCGTCCCCGTCCCGTTGCAGAATGGTATTAGCAATTACCCACATGGTGCGGTCATAGCCGAATTCCTTAACCGCATTTTCTGCACATTCATCGGGAAGGCGCATACCATCAAATTTTTCCCCGATTTCATTGTCAAGGAAATCACGGCAGCGAATATTTTCCTGAAGACTTTCACGAAACTCTTCCACTTCGTTGTTTCGCTTAGCTTCGGAAAAAGAAAACTTATACAAAGGCTTCATTGCAGCACTCCCTTTCGCACATAGGCAAGACGCCTCTTTCCCTCAGAAATTCATACAAAAACAGCCTTCCTTTTTGAGTCCAGCAGGTGTGCATAGAGGCTTTGTTTTCGGCGTACTTATAGGTTTTGCTCTGCGTATATCCGTTGTTTGCATACTCGGCATACAAAACCCAAGAATTGCGAATGGGGTACTGTATTCCGTACTCATGAAGCATTTTATTGAAAGCGATAGCCGACATTCCGTAGTCCTTTGCGATTTGGGTCACGGGAACGTTATTTTTGCTGTTCAGTATTTCATCGTAATACCTTGCCTTTACCGACAAACGGGCATTCTCAACCGAAAGGTCGGTGTTGCGTTTCTGCTCATCCGCAAGGGCGTGTAATATTTCGATAAGGTTTTCGGGTTTGCAAAGACTTTGGTACAAGGCTTCGGGAGTGAAGTATGCGCCGTATTTCCTCAGCGAAGGCAAAATTTTAGAGGTGACCCAATGCTTAAATTCCCTTGCTTTCGGCAGTTTGCTCGAAAGAACAAGACTGTACAAACCACTTTCGTTAATAAATATGGGTTTTTGTTCTCTGCCGATGGAGTCACGAATCGTTACCCCATCTTTTTTATCCTTGTCATCAACACGGTCAGAAATAGCTTTTCTTGTGTTACTGTACCCTAAGATTTCAGCCACATCTTTCCCCACAAACCAAGGCTCTCCGTCCATCACCAGCGTCCTAACCTCACCGAATTCATCGTGCTTAAACAGCATAATCTCGTTCTTATTCTCCATCACAGTCAACCTCCTGTATAATCACCTGTCCCTCATCGGTATAAATCTCCAACCCGTTATCAGCGCAAATCCCCGCCTCATCGAGTATCTCCTGTGGAATCTTAATCTCATCGGGATCGGCATAATCAAGCGTTACCGTTACCCTTTTACCGCTGTACAGTCCGAGAATTTCCCTCAGCTGCGAGGAAACCTTCAAGTTTCCTGCTTTTGTTACCTTACTTTCAAATGTCACCATACTAAAAATCCTCCGTTTCAAAAAATGATATTTGTTGATCTTCCTTTAACCGCTCGTCTAAATCGTAGTTGGCGATCAGCAGTTCACTGAACATACTGCCGCCGTCAAACCGCTGCCTGATATTGTTCAGCCGCTCATAGGAGTACATTTCGTATCCTTGATACAACTCCCGTATAGCGGGACAATCGTTGTAGGATAGCAGAAATTTCCCCGAAATTTTGCTTAAAACATTGCGAAGTCTCTCGTGATCTTCGTTTGTAAATCCCACATTGCTGTAATAGCTTTCGGTAGAAAAGTAGGGCGGATCACAATAGAAAAAGCTCATCTCGCTGTCCTGCGCCGAGATGAGCTTTTCAAAATCTTTATTTTCAATTACAACCTTTTGCAAACGCCGTGAAGCCTGTTCTATAAGCGGAAAGTTTGACCACATGCTGTGTGATTTTCCGCCATAACTATCGCACCCGCTTGCGTAGCTGTATCTGATAAGCTGATAGAAGTCCGCAGCCCTTTGTACATCGCCAATTTCTGCTTTTTCGCTTATGATGTGTTTCAGTCTATCGAAGTCCTCACGGCAATTAAGTACGTATCTAAGCCTTTCTATCAACTCCTCGCTATGTTCACGGACACAATAGAACAAATTTGAAATATTGGAATTGGCATCGTTAAACAACTCCTTGTCATTTCCCGGAGACTTTCCGAACAGTATCCAGCCGCCGCCACCAAAGACCTCAATGTATTTTTCGTAAAACATTGGAAACCTCGGAATAATTATATCACGGCTGCTTTTTTTGCCGCCAATCCAGCTCATAAAACTATCGACTGTAATCACCTCCCGTCAGCCCATAGTCTGACTTTCCGCTATATCCATATCCTGCCACTCATATGTTCCCGTTTTTTCATTAAAAATATAGCCTTCCTCCTCCAAGTCAAATCCCCACATTTCCGCCGCAAATTCAAACGCCTCTTTTGAGAAAGCCTCAAATTCGATGCTGTCAATGCATTCGCCGTCCTTAAAGGTTACATCGCCCATATTGCAGCCTATGTCCTCGTCAGACCATTGATAGTTCATTTCCACATCGGGAAATTTCTCCGAAAGGGCAAGTATAACAGGTTTCACGTTAGACCATGCGGTGTTAAATTCAATCGTGTTGTCCTCCACAAGCTCGGCTTGATATGCTCCCCATTTGGATCCCCAATGGTCGATTCGCCAATCATACCAGCTTGTAGAGCCATATTTTTGCTTATTTTGAAACGCCATTTTGCCAAGCTCCCATTCGTCCCTTTTAATATCGGGGCGCATTCGGAGAAATATTTCTTCCTTTTCTTTCGGAATATTCATCAAGTCCTTTTTCTCCGTACCGTCCATTGTGTAGGCGGTTATAAAGTCCTTGTAGGCTTTCAGCCCGTTATCGGTGCGGCTGCCCTCTTCAATGTTTAATGATTCGGGCATGGGGATTATTGTGTTGAAGTCGAAGAGGGTTTCCTCGCCCTTTATGCTATCCAAAAGCTCGTCTATCCTTTTTTGATCACCCGAAAAATGCAGCTTGCTCATCAAATGATTAGGCAATTTTATCATCTCCCTCGCTAAAAATAATGTCTCGGATTTTCTTTCCAATCGCTTTAATTACAGGCACTGACACTGCATTTCCTGCTAAGCGGTACAAATGCCCGTCGCTCATACCGAGTTCCGCAGCCTTGTCAAACTGCTCCCGACTAAAGCCTTGAAGCGTCCAGCTTTCGCATGGCATAAGCTTTCTTATCCTGCCCACACGGTAATTCCCGTCTTTATCGTAAAAAGATATTGCTTTGGGATCATCGCCCTCGATAAACACTCCCGAATTTACACCCTTGTGATTACTAATCCCCGAATCATACCGTGCAATAAGGCAACGGGCTTTTTCGGTAAGCTGCGGATTTGGGTTCAAGTCAATAAAATACAGACCTGTCTTGCCGCCCCAGCCTCCTGTCGAAGCACATTGTGTTACGGCGGAGCCGCTTACATCATAGACTCTTTGCCCCTGCATTCCTCCAATGAGTTCCTTTGGAGCTTTTTCTGCGCCGCAATCGACAGGAAATATTTTTCCGGCACATTTTGCATCAGTATATCCGACAATATAAAGCCTTCGTCTTGACTGAGGCAAACCGAAGGCTGAGCTGTTATATACCATCCACTCAACATAATACCCCAGTTCCAAAAACGTGCCGAGGATTTTTTCAAACGTTTCGCCTGAGTTATGTGATAGGAGAAAGGGAACATTTTCGACGAAAAAAGCTGCAGGTCGCTTTTCCCTGATAATTCGGGCAAATTCAAAGAACAAAGCTCCGCGGGGATCATCAAGCCCTCTCCTGTTGGCAGAAGCCACAGAATACGGCTGGCAGGGCAGTCCTCCGACAAGCAGATCGAAGTCGGGCATTCCTGCCGTATCAATTCTTGAAATATCGTTGTAATATACCTCCTTTTCCGTATTGTAAATGGCTTTGTAGGCTGCGGAAGCATGATGATCAATCTCACAAAATCCCACGCACTCAAATCCGCCCGCCTGTTCCAGTCCGCTGCGAAAGCCTCCGATTCCCGAAAAGCAGTCAAAAAATTTAATTGCGATAATCACATCCTTTCTTTTTGCCTTTAAATCTACATTGACATTGTGGGTTCAAATGTTTCTTCCTGCTCGGTGATTTTGTGGAACGAATCCACCTCGGGACAGATTCCAAGACATCTTCCGTTATCAAAATTCACCATAACAGTGCCGATGTCATCCACAAATGAAACCGTACCTTTGCTGCCCGAAGGAATAGGATTCGGATCATCCCCCATGCGATCAAGCTCCACACGAGTCCCCGCAGGATACCGTTCCTTGAGCATTTTAATTTTTTGTTCAGTCATCAAACTTGTCCTCCATTATAAAATTTTTATGTTACAGCCAAAGCCGTTACATACGCTGTTCCATTATCGGCTCCTCATCTTCCTCATCATAATCATAACGATTAATTTCAGACGCCGCCTCTAAATCCATTTCTTCAACAACGTCAATCATCTGCGCCGCACCGTGTACATCATCGTTTTCAAGCCGTTCTATGAACGCTTTTTCATCCGAGGGTCGCAGGTGCTTAACCTTTTCACACAGCGCATTAACCTCGGATATTTTATCATTGCCGGAAAAACGCTTTGCAATCGTCTCTGCAAGCTTTACATCCGACCACGGAATAAGTTTGATAGAAACGTTATCCGTGCCGCTTATCGGAATATCTCCGACTCTGACAAATGCGAGTCGGTCATACAATAAGTTTGTAGGTGCGTCAAATGCTACGCTCACATTGTCCTTCTCAATTATAAATCTGATCATAGTAAACTCCTTTTATTTTTTTACATACTCAAATTTTGCATCGTCTGCTCCTGATTATCGGACGGGTAAGTCGCAATTTCCTCGATTTTTTCTTTTAATCTCGTCAGCGCCTGTTCCTCATCATAATCAAGATATTCACCGTTTTCCAAAGTAAAATCAACACAGCAGTTCAGCTTCAAAAGCTCGTCATCACTGAACAACCGCTCCTTCTCCACCAACCCCGACCTTACGGCAAAGTCCTCCTTTGCGGTAAAATAATCACTGTGATAATTTCCCTGACATACCCCCATACCGTCATAAGTCCGATCCCAAGTCACAAATTCAAACTCATGCTACTCCGAATATTTTGCTGCAAGTACAGTTCCGTTAAATTCGGCAAGGCAGCGATAATTTTCCGATAACCGCTCGGCTTTAAGCGGAGCGGCTTTTTCGTACACCGAACAATATTCGTAAATATTTCTTGCAGCCTGCAGTATGTCGTGATACTCATCTCCAACGTTTTCGGTAAGTGCCGCAATTGTACCGTTGTCATAGATTTTTGCCTCCGCACCGTTGTCAACAGCAACTATCATACAACCGTCTTTTTCGGAAAACTCAAACTCATTTTCCCTCAACCACTTTGACATTTCCCGATAGAATATGCTTTTGGGCGGTTCACGTTTTATGCAAACATCCTCGATTTTAAGCAGATTGTTAAGACCAAAGAGGTCTTTGGTATTTTCGACCGTTTTGATCTTCTTCCACCATTCATCGGCAATATCACAGATTGAATCAATCCCAATATCGCAATCCTGTACGCTGTCCGCACCAAGCCTTGCGACAGCCTTTTTGATTGCAATATCTTCGTTTGGAAGATCAACAAGCTCTGTTTCTCCATGAAAGCTCACTTCTGCAAATGCCAAGGCATTAGGGTCGCAGTAGTAAGGGGGAAACACCGAGCCTTTAAACATCTCATCAAAGGCTATTTCCTCATTCACAAAGAGAGTACCGTATTCGGTATCAATGCCTTTCCCCGAATCAATCAGCTTCTTTCCTTCCTCAGCGAGCCATTCTTTATTTTCGGCTTCTGAAACGAAAAGGCAACCTCGGATATTTAATAAATGAGTACGCCCCACACATTCAAGATCATTCGTATCTTTTATTAACGTGTAGCGCGGAAGATTGAAAGTGAGGTTGATAATATTTTTCAGTCCCCAATCAATATTCAGCTCATTGCAGGACAGCACCGCCAAAAATTGTTCTTCTTCCAAATGTTCCATGCCGTCCATACGCTTTCCGAGATAGTTCAGCGCGTCAAGGCTAACCTCGCAGTCCGTCAGCACCGACAGCTCCGCAGGTTCAATATCTATTACCATACCTGTCGGCGCAAGATGTTCTTTGTCAATGCCGATCTCACCGAGCTTTTCCAACAGCTCCGTTTCCGTACACGGAAAATCAATCTCCGTACAATACGGATTATTTTGAATTGTTGCTTTAATCATGTGCTTGCCTCCGTTTTACGATTAATTTTCTTCTTCGCCGCAGCCGCATATCTCAATTGAATTTACCGCCGCAAGGCCTTTTCTCTTTATCAGCATCGCATTGCATATTAAGCTGAAAACCTTGTTTTTTATAATGCTGCCGTCCGCTATATCGTCAATAGCAAGGTGTCGGCTGCCGTTGTACAAATCCTTTGCGGCGCAGTAAAGAGCATAAGCGTTTTCACTTCCGTTTTTAAGGTGGATGTCATCAAAAGCAATGTCATCTTTTCCGACAGAGCCCTTTGCGGTGTTCCACAGCTTTTCGTCCGCTGTAAGCAGGTACAATGCTGCGATAATCTTGTAGTTTTTGAGACTTTGCTTTTTTGCCTCATTTAAAAAGGTACTGCGATGCTTTTCGTTTCTGAATTTCATGATGTTGTCCTTTCCTGTATTTAAATTTTCATTAGGGGGCTTAACGTTGATGATAACATTTTCGATTTCAAACAGCAGGATTTCGTCCTCAAGACTGTCAAAATTGACCTGCGCACCCTTTGGCGGAAAATTTGGAATCTCTTGCATGAAAGCTTCAAGCTTTCGGAGGCGGGGGTTGGTAATGAATAACATGGTTTTTCTCCTTTTTTCTGAAATAAAAAAGCCAACCGTCTTTTCAAACAATTGGCTTTTCGGAAAACAAAAAAAGACAGGTAAATTCTTAAAAACTTACCTGCCAATTTTACAATATTAAAATGTCTTTTCAGTGGGCGGTGGGTTAACAAACTGCCCAGTCGTGAAAATAAATAAAGCCTGTAAACGTACTGTTTACAGACTTTTGTGGCTCCCCCTACTGGAC
>DNUB01000301.1:0-1135 GCA_003508605.1 Oscillospiraceae bacterium
GCAGTAAAAAAGCCAAACGCAGTTTAACCCCACCGCAAGGTGAAAAAAACTATTAGCAAATTCACAATGTCTTTCGAACCAGAACCCAATACCGCACAAAACTTGATTTTTAAATAATAATATGCTATACTGTAAAAGTATATAAAATAAAAAGACGAGGAAATAGAAGCTTTTAAATATGAATGATTTTGATTATGCTGCGAAAAAGCGTATAGTTGTAAAGGTCGGCACCTCCACCCTTACCTACAAAACCGGAAACATAAATGTACGCAGAGTAAAAAAAATGGTAGAGGTTCTGAGCGACCTTAAAAATGCGGGGCACGATATCGTGCTTGTTACCTCCGGTGCGGTGGGTATCGGGGTGGGCTGTATCGGGCTAAGGGAAAAGCCGTCGGATATGCCTATGAAGCAAGCCTGTGCCGCCGTCGGACAAAACCAGCTTATGAGCTTTTACAGCAGTGAATTTTCACGGTTTAACCATACTGCGGCTCAGATATTGGCAACAAGAGACGTGTTCAGCAATGATGTGAGAAGGAAAAATATCTACAACACCATGCACACCCTTTTATCTATGGGCATTATCCCCATTGTCAACGCCAACGACAGCGTTTCCGTAGAGCAGCTTGATTTTGACGAAAACGATACCCTGTCCGCCCTTACCGCAGAGGTGTGCGATGCGGATCTGCTGATTATTCTTACCGATGTGGAGGGACTGTATGACAAAAACCCCTCCCTCCCCGACGCTAGGCTTATACCGTTGGTTCGCAAAGTAACCGACAAGATGATAGCGGCGGCGGGAGAAAAAGGCAGCGAGCTTGCCAGCGGCGGAATGCTCACAAAAATAGAGGCGGCGATGTTAGCGGGAGACGCAGGCATTCCCACCGTTATCATTAAAGGCGACGATCCTGCGATACTGTATGATTTGTTTGACAACAAGGCGGTCTGCACCCTATTTGATCTGAACTGAAAAGCGAGCGTCGCTTGGTACGGCAAATATCGGAAAAGCGGTTTACGGCTGACGGTCCGAATTTGTGAAAAATCTGGGGAATAAGCCTTTCGGGGTTTTGGCGAGGAACCCGTATCCCCGCCGAAGGACTGAATGAAACCCGCCGCCTAATGAGGCTATGCCTTTTGC
>DNUB01000301.1:1342-5029 GCA_003508605.1 Oscillospiraceae bacterium
TGCTTGCGGCAAAAGGCGGGGGACTTCTGAATTTTGATTATATCCCCCGAAGGATTGAACAAAGCCCAACGCTTAATGAGGTCTTTGACCTTCGCTTACGGCAAAAGGCGGGGGCAACCGATTTTAATTATGAATGCGGCGGCAGATTTGATACCGCACGCAATCCCAAAAAAGAAAGGAAAACCGATGACATATATAGAAAACCTCGGCGCAAAAGCAAAAAAAGCCGAAAGCTCCATGAGAGGGATCACTCAGCAGCAGAAAAACAATGCCCTTAGGGAAATAGCCAACGCCCTTTCGGAAAATGCGGAAAAAATAATCGAGGCAAACGAAATCGACCTTGAAAATGCAGTGAAAAACAATATGCCGCCTGCCATGCAGGACAGATTGAGATTGGATAAAAAGAGGATTTTTGATATTTCGGAGGGCGTTTTAAAGGTGGCCGCACTTCCCGACCCGGTGGGGAGAGTTTTGGGAGGAAAGGAGCTGCCCAACGGTTTAAAAATCGTAAAGAAAAGCGTCCCCCTCGGCGTGGTGGGGATAATTTTCGAATCCCGCCCCAACGTTACCGTCGACGCTGCGGTTCTTTGCCTTAAATCGGGAAACGCTGCGGTTTTAAGAGGAGGCAGCGACGCCCTGAACAGCAACAAGCGGCTTACGGAGATTATGCGGGAGGCGTTAAAAAGCTCCGGCATTGACGAAAACGCAATATCCCTGGTGGAGGATACTTCAAGAGAAGCCGTAAATCAGCTTATGAAGCTGAATCGGTATATAGACGTGCTTATCCCGAGAGGAGGACACGGCCTTATACAAAGCGTTATAAACAACTCCACGATCCCCGTCATACAAACGGGGGAGGGAAACTGCTCCGTTTATGTTGACGCTTCCGCCGATGTTGAAATGGCAGTGGATATTGTCGACAACGGCAAAACTCAGCGTCCCTCGGTCTGCAACGCCATAGAAAATATTTTGGTGCATAAGGATATTGCCGGGAAATTTCTGCCCGCTCTGGAGAAACGCTGGCGGGGCAAGGTTAAAATATTAGGTGATAAAAGAACCTCCGAAATTATCGCCACAGACGGAAGCGCAAGGGAGGAGGATTACCGCACCGAGTTTCTGGAGCTTATCATAGCCGTTAAGGTCGTGGACGGCACGGACGAAGCCATAGACTTTATCAACGCCTACGGTACGGGACACAGCGAATGTATTGTAACAAGGGATTTGGAGGCTGCGGAAAAATTTCAGCAAAGGGTGGACGCAGCGGCGGTTTATGTTAACGCCTCCACACGCTTTACTGACGGAGGACAGTTCGGCTTGGGAGCGGAGATCGGCATAAGCACGCAAAAGCTTCATGCAAGAGGTCCTATGGGGCTTGAAGAAATGACCGCCTACAAGTACCTTATAAACGGATCGGGGCAAATAAGAGATTAAGCGGGAGACTACGCCTCGGGATTTTGATACAGCCCCTAACTAAAACATCGGGAGAAAAAAGCAATGAAAAAAAACGTAAAAGAATATAATAATATGACCACGCCGGAGGGACAGGAAAACGCAGGAAAGATACTTAACTCTCTTGAAGGCAGCGTTGACGAGGTGGAAAAGGAGCTGGAGGGGGAAGCGGAGGAGGAATCGGCGGCAGGCTTTGACTCCGCCGCTCACCTTATAAAAAACCGCAAAACCTTTTTCGCAGTGGGACTGATTGTAATTATCCTTGCCGCAGTGGGTCTTGTGAATACCGTTAAATTCGCAATGAATACGGTAAACGATATAGCCAATCAGACGGCTATAAAGGAGGAGTTTGCGGAATTTATCTATCCTATGGTGCTTATCGATACTCCCGCCTTTGACAGTGCGGAAAACATACCCGCTTCGGTAGTTGTCAATGCGGCGATCTGGAGGATCTGCATATACGGGAATACCGAAAAATACGAAAACGACGGCGTAAATATGACAATTTCGGAGATCGACGTTGAAAGCTCGGCGGCGGCATTGTTCGGCGCATCGGTAAAGGTTGTACATCAAACGGTAACGTCGGGCGTGGTTGTTTTTGAATATGATCAGACCTTAAAATCCTATATTGTTCCCGTTAATATGGATAAAAACACCTTTTGGCCCAAGATAAGCCAAATCAGCAGCGTGGGGGATACCTTTACGCTGACGGTTGAATATATGACCCCCATTATGGGTATAGGCAGCGAGGAGTCCAGCTCTATAAAGCAGATGATTTACACCGTATCCAGAAACGCCTCCGCAAAAACCGTAAAGTCCGTACAATATGTTACCGCATCATCAACGGAATAATTATGAGTGAAGAATATAAAACCCCGAAAAGCAGGGCGACCGCTTCCTTTATTGAAAAAAAATCCGAGTTTATCGGCAATATTGCCCCGGTAAAAAGCGAGGAGGAAGCGACCGCCTTTATAGAGGAAATAAGGAAGCAGCACAGAAAAGCCACTCACAACTGCTATGCCTATATTCTCCGTGAAAATAACACGGGCAGACACAGCGACGACGGAGAACCGAGCGGCACGGCAGGCGCACCCATGTTCGAGGTGCTTAAAAAGGAGGGGCTTTCCGACGTATGCTGCGTGGTTACAAGATATTTCGGCGGCATTCTGCTTGGAGCGAGCGGGCTTGTGCGGGCTTACGGCAACGGAGCAAAAATTGCCGTGGACGCAGCGGAAATAAAGGTTGTAAAAACCGCAAGACGGCTTGTGTTGAAATTAGATTACTCCCTTTACGGAAGGATCGGCGCACTGCTCTCCCGATATGATGCACGGATACAGAACGAGGATTTCGGCGCAGACGTAAAAATCACCCTTTGCATTTATGAAAAGTCGGCGGGAGAATTTAAGGAAAAGCTGATCGATTTATGCTTCGGACGGATCGCAATTGAGGATTTGGGCACCGAGGAATTTGATTTCGGCAAATGAAAGGACAGCTGAATGTTACTTAACAATAATTGGAAAATGAAATACAAAAATCGGGAATATCCGTGTAAGCGTTTCCCTGTTTCCATGTATCAGACGCTGATTATGAACGGAGCGGCGGACGATCCCTATTACGGGGAAAACCAATATGAGGCAAAGGAGCTGAGCAGGGAGGACTGCGAGTTTTTTTGCGATTTCGTACCCGAGGGAGAGCTGTTTCAAAGCGAAAGAATAACCATGACCTTTTACGGTCTGGATACCTTGGCGCAGGTATACCTTAACGGCGATCTGCTGTTTAATTCGGACAATATGTTTGTTACCTGCCGCCATGACGTAACGCAAAATCTTTTAAAGGGCAAAAACAGACTTACCGTTAAATTCAGCTCGCCCCTTGTTTATGCGGAAAACGCCTATAAGGACCGACCCTTATACGGAGTGGAGGGCACCGTTCCCGGGTATCAGCATATACGCAAGGCTCATTACAGCTTTGGCTGGGATTGGGGCCCCCAGCTTCCCGATATGGGAATATGGAGAGATGTGGAGCTTACGGGCAGCTCCGTATGCAGCATTGAAAGCGTTTATTTTAAGCAGAGATTCTCGGAGGATTACAAAAGGCTTACCCTTTCCGTTATCCCTCAGATTAACCTTTGGGATATTAAGCCCTTGGAGCTTTTGATTGAGATTAAGCTTTCCGACGGCAGAAGCCTTATATCGAGAAAAAGCCTGTCCAAAAGCGAAAAAACGGAATTTACAGTAG